>NZ_JAKJSY010000120.1:0-7152 GCF_050337445.1 Vibrio minamisatsumaniensis
CTCTATCGCTGATTTTCGCATCTTTTTTGACGGCTTTACGCCACCCATAAATTTGAGATTCATATAGCGAAAGCTGTCGTGCGGCAGCAGAGACACCGACTTTCTCTGCTAACTTAAGCGCTTCGGCTTTAAATTCAGGAGCATGTTTGATTCGTGTTTTCTTAGTTGTCATTGTTCACCTCGTTAGTGATTGTACTCACTTAACTCGGTGTCCAAAACTTCTGGTGCGGATCAACTACGCTCATCTGAAGTGTTTTGCCAGGTCTAGTTTTGAGGTGGGTAAGGAACAAGTCTTTCCTTATCCAAAGTTGAGATTGGGGATTGCGGTTATGGTTAATATACCTCTATGGTGGAGTGAAATTATTTTTAACAATCATCCACCTTTCTATACCGAATTAACCAGAGGTATAGAAAATGAAAACACTAAAAAAGAAAGTTACTCATAACGATGAGTTCAATGGCCTACCTGTTTTGAAACAGAAAGAAGGCCTGTTAGTTGATTATCTACAAAGGATTTATGACACGCTGGATTTAGCTTTGGATGATCATCCTAGAACGATGGCGGTAAGAGTTGATTTGCGATTACCGCTTTTAATGGTGATGGAAGAATCAAATTTGATGAAAAACTTCATTGCTTCGTTGGATGCGCAAATACAGGCTGATTTAAGAAGGAAAGCAAGAGCAGGGAAACCGAAACGGAAATGTCGATTAAGGTATGTATGGGTGAAGGAAAAAGATAAAGCGTTACATCATCACTATCACCTTGTTCTGCTGTTTAACAAGGATGTATATAACAGCCTGGGGTCATTCTCTAACCGAAACAACCTATCTCACAAAATCAAAACGGCATGGTGTCGGGCATTAGATACTGATCTTGATGATGGCGGTCGTTTAGTGCACTTTCCTGACAATTGTGTATACCACATCGATGTAAATAGCCTTAGGTCTTCTTCTGTTCTTGACGAGCTATTTCGTCGTCTCAGTTACTTTGCCAAAGTACGCACCAAGCAATTTGGTACTGGAAACAGAAGTTTTGGTTGCTCAATAAAATAAAAAAAGAGAGGGGATACATCCCCTCTCGACTCGTTATGATTAGTTAGCAGGCACTATGGGCAGTTCTTCACACATACCCATATTAGCCACGTCCACTAAAGTCTCTAGAGAGTCACCACACTGGGTTTGGTGAGTGCCGTTAGGGTAAGTGGTACGTATAATCCAGATACCTTTGCTGTTCACGTCTGTGATGACATTTTTCTCAGCTGTACTTACAAGTGATGTACGTGTCCAACGTGATGCCCCGTAAGATTCCGTTGAGTCCAGTGAGTAGTTCCAAGTTGAGAACTGGTCCAGCACTGTTGGGTCTGTGATGTTAGAGTACAAACCATCGTTGATTAGGTCATCGATAACAGCATTGTCACCAAAGTCAAAACCCCACATACCAGCTTGTAGTAACACATTGCCGTCTTTCAATTCACGAATGACGTTAGCGTAAGGTACGCTAGAAGAGTACACGAGTGGATCTGCACATGCAGTATGGTCGTCAACTAGAACAGAAGCTGATACAGAGAATGTAACGGTGTCGTTGCCGTAGTCTTTTGAGTTCTGTACGTAATTATTAGTTAAACCACAACCGTATTTGCTGATTTCTGGTAGGTAGTCGATTAGGTCATCAGTGTATTTTTGCACTGCGCCTTCTTCGGCTTTGATTTTGTTACGGTAAACGATGAGACGGCCTATAGTTTCTAAGTCAGCAGTTACTTCAAATACACGTAGAGAATGTGTGTCGGCATCAAACACGCGTTCTTCACGATACCACTTAGTGAAATTGCCTGCGTCGTCTTTCTCAACGTAGTACTCAACTGTAGCTTTCCAAGCGTTAGGGTTCGCATCGACTAGAGCTGAAGTTTCAGCGTAGCCTTTTGCTAGACCGCTGGTTAGAAGCTGGGCTAGTTGATGCTGCTCGGTGTTACCAGAAGCGATGAAGTCTGCGTATAGCTCGTTAGCCGGAATGTTGTAGCGGTTACCCAACTCGTATTCCTTCTCGGCGACTAGACGTGCAACTTTGTTTTGCGCTTCAGTATTCGCAGCCAACTCTTTACAGTTGCTTACGCCACTTTGTAATAGGTCTGTTTCAACAGCTGACCAAATCACTGTAGTGAATGGAGTAGTAGCAAATACATCTTCGCCTACGTTGTCAGATGAGAATGAGGGCGGAAAGGTTAAGCGATAAGGTTTGTCAACTAACCCATAATCGCTATCGTACGCACCAGCAGGTACATCAATGATAATTGGCGAGTACTCTTTACAGATTAAGTCATCTTCTTCAATAGCAAAATCGAAGCGTCCGTTTTGGTCAGTGATGTCACTAGGTTCGTTCTCGTCTATTACACCATTGAAGTTGTAGTCGAGGAATGCAGTAGCACCTTCAACATAACCATCAATCGCCAGTCCGCCAACTTTGGCAGACGTACTTGGATTAGTACTATCTCCGTTACTATCGCTACCACCGCCACATGCGGCGAGTAGTAATAACCCAGATATGCTCAAGGTCGTTTTTATCGTTGTGTGTTTCATTATGTGAGTTCCTTCTTAGAAAGGGGAATGTTGTTAAGTGAAAAATTGTTGGGGTAGTGATAAGCAAAAGTGGTGAGATACGCAGACAAAACCTTATCGATGAGGACTACGTGAAAGGTGTCTTGATATTGATATGCAAGGTAAAGATGGCCTTGCTCCACGATAAATCCCAATGGATTGACATACAGACTCTGAGGCTCATTTATGAGTGATAACCTAACTTCACGTTGGTAAAACACGGCAGTACATAAGGTTTCAAAAACCATACTGCTTGTTTCGTTGGAGTAAGTAGTGACAGGCAGCCGAATATCGATCAGTTTGCGCTTGGTACTCAGAGTGCTAAAAGGTGCGAAAGCACTATCCACCATGAGATGGTAAGAACGTGGTAAAAGCGTTTTTAAGTAGGCTTCTGCCCACAAAAACACCATGTGTTCACGAGGACCTAAAGCCAGTTTTGAATTCGCTGTACGGCGATAGCCATAAGGTTTGCTTGTCGCATCTTGTTCAACATCAAAGTAAGTTAATAAGCAATCAAGACAACGCTGAACAGTACGTTTACTTCGGGCGATCCCTTTATCGCTAACTGCAAGGTGCAGTTCACGTGCTGTTATTTTTCGTGTTGTGGGGATTAGGGAATACATCTCGAATATCAATTCGAGGTGCTCGGCACTTCGTCGATTTGTACTAGTAGACATAGGACCACCAAATTTTAAGCACGCTTATCTGGCCCCAAGACATGAATGTTTGGAGAGAGCGCGGGAAAAATGGGAGGACTGGTGGCCACACAGTCCTAGTAAGGGTTACTTCTTAAAGTTCACTACAAGCTTGTCAGCAAGTGGATACTTAGCGATTTCATAGTCGGGGTTTAACGTCGCGATTTTGTGTGTCGCAATAGCTGCGGCAGAAGCTAAGCCAAAGATGACTGCGGGCCCAGAGGCCAGAGCTGCTGCCATAGTGGCAGAGCGTCCTACGGTATACACACGGCACGACAGCCCTTGCTTTTCTATTAGTCGTTCTACCTTTTTTACCGTTTGGTTGAAATTTTTCACATTCGTTAAAGTGAACGATTCATGGCGCCGAATAAGGTCATTTAGAGACTGTTCGTCAACGTGATGTAATACGTTGCTTTTACTCATTTATTTATCCTCGATCCGCACGTAGAGCACGGTGTTGTAAATTGGTGAAAGAATACGGACGAGTGAGACACATAATGTCTCACTCAATTTTATTGGTATGGTTTTGTGAATTGACACGCAGATTACTTGTGCCATGAAGTTAAAGATCATTCCTCACGTCACGAATATCGCTGAGATAGTAGCCACGCTGGATGAGCTCAAAGCTTGCCAAGAGGCTGCGTAAGTGCAGGGTGGGGTGATGCTTTGTTTCTTCAAATAAATCGTGGTCACTGAGTTCTGTCATTTCAGCTTTGACCTTTTGAAAGTGGGCACTGAGATGGTGATAGCCTGCGAGGGCGGCTTTCAGTAGGGCCTTTAAGATCTTCTCGCGTAGCGGAGAAAAGGTGGTCATAACGTGTCCTTATGGTTCAGGGCACAGTGATGCGAGCGTACTTCATTTTTCACATCACATCCTTATCTGATGAGAGACAAGCACGTTGCGTTGTCAAAATAGAAAAGGAACAAACAATGAAAAATGAATCATGCGCATTGTATATTGCAGTCACGGCGTCCAGTGTCGATGGTGGAATTGGTTTGGTGGTGTACGACAAAGCTGGTGAGTTAATGGACCAGCAATGTTTACCGATGCAGGGATACACCAGTAATACAGAGCTAGAGCTGATTGCGCTGGTGGAGTGCATGCAGTATGCGCGTGATGGCGATGTCATCTACACCAGCAGTGACTTTTGTGTTCGTGGGTTTAACGAGTGGATTGATACTTGGAAGAAAAAAGGTTGGCGAAAGTCAGACAAAAAGCCGGTAGCGAATCGCGACTTATGGCAACAGGTAGATGCACTCCGAGGCGAGAAATACGTCGAGGTCATCAGAGCAACCCCAAGTACGCATCAAGCGTTGAACGAAGCGTATAACATGGCAAAACAAGCGCTTAGCAAGTTGTAAGTCTAGTTTGCCTATGCTTGGCCCATGGATGGTGCTCAGCCCTTGCTCCATAAGGGTTTATTGCTCTCTCTGAGGCGAGCGTTTGCAATAAAGCATGCCGATATAGGGCCTCAAATGGCACCCTATATCGGCATTTTCTTTTGTTTTTTTATCACGGCCAAATACTGGGTTTTACCTTCAATCTAACGTGCTCAGTGAGCACATCAATCCACGGTGTGAATGCGTTGTTGCTATTGGCAAAGTAACTCAGAGAAGTTCATTGCGGCGTAACAGAAACCTGGTCATACACCTCCATATCGGCGTAAGTAAGAAAGTTACTTTCCCATAACTGATAAAGCTCGATGGCTGAGATATTTCCTTTCATTGGCGCCCACCCACTGTACTGAGCATAAAACGACTGATCTCGAAAGTCGAAGTCGAGACAACGTTCCAGCTCAGGATAAGCACTACCCACGTACGCAAAATCTGTCGCGTATTCAATATTCCATCGCCCATCACTTGATTGAGCAATAGCAATTTCAACAGGATGAAAACCGCCCGCTTCAGCGCTGTAGGAACTATCACGAAAGTTAAATACGAGATAAGTGCTGGTGGCAATATGCTCCTCTTCAGCGAGCTTCTCGATAAGACTTTTACTCAGAAGGGAATGGAGTGATTTTGAAACAGGCAAGCTTGAAGCATTAAACAAAATATCAGACATGGTGATGCCTCCTACAAAGGTAAGATTAAAGTGAACAGAAAAGGGTTTAACTGATTTGGCTTAACTGGATATCGCTGAATGCTCGGCGATTTATGTGTCGCTCTAGTGCTGTGCACCAGGTGTTGAAAAGATCTAAAACAGCAGGCTGTGAGAGATCAGCAGTGCCAGCATCGGGCTGATAACACCAATGGTTACGTAAATGAAAATACAACTCGACATCAAGGGAATGGGTACTATTGCTTTGATAAGAAAAGCTGGCGAGAAACGCGAATGACCAAGGCGCCCGATCATTGTCTCTGCTTAATTGTATTTCGACAGGATGTAGTCCCATTCTGGATTGATAGTATGTCGGATCTCTAAAGTTGAATACTAGGCGTTTTGCATCATCAGGAACCTCGAAACGTGCCAATAGGTTATCTATCGTTTCACAAAAGCTGATTGGCAACCGGATACCTCGGTAATCATCGATGATCATAGCAACCCCCTCTCAGCAAATGAGATGCAACTGTCACCTACCACGAAATGGTCAAGCACTCGAATGTCCACCAGCGAGAGCGCTTCTTTTAAACGCCCAGTGATCCGTTTGTCCGATTGTGATGGTTCAGGATCGCCGGAAGGATGGTTATGGGCGAAGATCACCGCAGCGGCGTTAACGTGCAGTGCTTCTTTCACTACTTCGCGAGGATAAACGCTTGCGGAATCAACCGTGCCACGAAACAGCTCTTTAAACTCAATCAAGCGGTGCTGATTGTCTAAGAACATGACCGCGAAAACTTCATGTTCATACCCTGCCAGTTTAAAACGTAAGTAATCAGAGGTTGCCGCGGGACTTGAAAAAGCATCACCACGAACATAACGATCTTTGAGTATTTCAGCGGCTTCTTCGAGCACACGGTGCTCATATTCTTTTTGAGGTAACAAACTACCGTAACGGGGAAAATGGGACATATTCAGGCTTCCTGTATCAGTCATGGAATGGATTCACAGAGATGACATATACCTGAAGAATTTTTGATTATACGTACTCTACGCCGGTGCCACTTTTTTTTACCGAACCTGCTTATCCCATGAGGACCACAGCCATAGGAGGACGTCCCATGAGATTTCTAAAACTAAAAGAAGTAATGGAAAAAACAGCATTAAGCCGTTCAGCGATTTACCGAAAAATGAATGATGGTGAGTTTCCAAAATCCATCAGTTTGGGAGATAGGGCCGTGGCCTGGGTGGAAGGTGAAGTGGATGAGTGGATGGAGAATATACTAATGGAGCGAAAGGCCATAAATTCTGGTAGCTAGTTGAATTAATGGAGGAATATTTATAGTGATTATTGGTATGTATCACTGAAGGCACCGTAGCCATTTGGTACTCTGGCCAGATACTACAAAAATTCAATTGGTGGGCTAGATGGACAAACAGGCGGCAGAGCTGTTACTCAAAACAGCAATCGGTGATGAAGGTGCTCAATTTCGAGATGGTCAATGGGAAGCGATCGACGCTTTGGTTAATCTTAATCAGAAGTTGTTAGTTGTTCAGCGCACAGGTTGGGGTAAGAGTGATCCGCACCAGAAGTTTTGGACACCGAGTTAAGTGAGTACAATCACTAACGAGGTGAACAATGACAACTAAGAAAACACGAATCAAACATGCTCCTGAATTTAAAGCCGAAGCGCTTAAGTTAGCAGAGAAAGTCGGTGTCTCTGCTGCCGCACGACAGCTTTCGCTATATGAATCTCAAATTTATGGGTGGCGTAAAGCCGTCAAAAAAGATGCGAAAATCAGCGATAGAGAAAGGGAGCTCGCCAC
>NZ_JAKJSY010000121.1:0-7103 GCF_050337445.1 Vibrio minamisatsumaniensis
AGCCATCTGGTAGCGAGTCGTTTTTTCGATAACTTCTGCTTTAACAAAGCCACTGATATTGGCTGACTCCGTAGTTTGTAACTGCTGGCGCTTGGCATAAAAAGTAGAAAGACTTAACCCATTACGCTCACAGAAGACCCGTTGTGATAGATGACTGGATTGGTATTGCTCGAACAAGGTTTGCCATTCTTTGTTGGTGCGCCGTTTTGCCATTTCAAATCTCCTTGTAGTTGGAGATTTGATCTTATGGCGGACTGAGGATGATTAGAATGTGGGGTTTATGACGCGCTTACTTGGTTAGTGCGTCGTTTGGCCATTTCAAATCTCCTTTGGGTCGGAGGTTTGATCTTATTATTCGGGCTAGACGATTAGAATGCGGGGTTTATGATGCGCTTACGCTCAAACCATGAATATTGAGAAATCCACGATGGATAAGTGGGCTCGCCAATTACCATGGGAAGACGCTTAAAGCATAACCAATGACGCCTGAGCAAATTGAAATTCGTGAATTAAAAAAGAAGTTAGCTCGTCTTAAAAGGCATAATGAAATATTAAAAAAAGCCACGGCCCTGTTGATGTCGGACTCACTGAACAATTCTTGAGAATCAAAAAACTCAAGCAGAGCCACAGCGTAAGAATACTATGTGAAGTTTTCAATGTTCATTGAAGTAGTTATAACTATTGGCTTAAACGCTCAACGGCAATTAATGCTGAAACAGTAAAACTTCGCAGCTTGGTTAACAAGGCTCACGCTGCAAGCAATGGCTCAGCGGGAGCGAGAACCATTGCAGATATAGCCACAAATCAGGGCGTAGTAAAGCTGAGCCGATACCGATCAACGAAGCTTATGAAAACTACAAGTTAAAATTGGGCATTTAACCTAAATACCCAGTTTATATAGACAATCTTAGTCCCAAACAGACTTCAGAAACCTTGTAAAGTCTGGAAGTAATACTTTATTACCATGAGCACTGAGGTGGTCGCCATCGAAAAATAGAGGCATCCCTTGTTCATCATAAGGTGAACATATCTCCTTGTCACAAAGTAATGGGAAAGGGTTCCATACGAATACATTATCATTCGTTGTCTCCAAGATATGGATACTATCGCGAACAAATTTACTTGTAGACATTAAATAGTCTTTTTCTATGTTAAAGCCTCTTTCACAAATAGGGTTACTTGAGTTGAACCAGTCAGAACACCTGAATGGAGGAATCAAAAATACAGGTTTAGGCTCATCGATTATTACATTAACTCCAATTTCCGATAAAGAAGATATTATGGACTGAGACTCCACTCGTGCTTCTTTAACAGCGGAAAGTTGTTCATTTGAAGTGCTGTAATTAAGAGTAAAATCCTTATCAAACTCCACCCATTGATCGACTAGTCGATAAGCCCTCAAAGAAGCAAAAAAGACAGCATCTCCCGGATTCGATTTCTCTTTGAGATGCGCCATCAAGTGATCTATTTGATGAGTACAGCCAATATCCGTGCCAACAGGGCGCATAATGTTTACCATTGGGCAACCGCCAATTCCAAACATGTGAAGTTCAAAACCCATCTGTTTTGACGCTTCAGCCAACATTGTTGAGTATGCACCAGTGTGAGAATCACCGATTACAAAGAGCTGTTTGTTTGAGAACTCAGAACCCAGTACTGTTTCACCTGCAAAATCATATGCATACCACGTTGATTTATCCCCTGTAAGACTCAGAGTTAATCCATCTTTATTGTTAAATAGTGATAAAGAGATCATGAACGACAGGGCAATGCATGAAATACTAAAACCAACCGTCACAGATGGCTTCCAATTCTTATTTTTATATAACCTGATAACAGGTCGCTCTATTGCGTAATAAGAAAAACTTGCAAGCAAAAAACTCAACGTGATAGCAGTTATTTGTTCGACAGTAGATTCTAGCCCTACTGTCCAGCGCATTGCAGTAAAGACTACCCAATGCCACAAATATAGTGAATAAGAGATCTTACCTATATATCTAAGTACATCTATTCTAAACGCCTTAAAAACAAATCCTTTGTTAGTATCCGTATAAAAGCCATCTATTAGTAATAACGTACCAAACACTGGCAATAAAGCCCAAGGATAAGGAAATGAGCTTTTATCTGAAAGAAAAAAACCAACAAAAACAAGTGCTAGCCCCAAGATTATTTTCAGGTTACTAATAAAAACACTTCTATTATTTTTATTATAGGCATAGTGGTACTTAAATAGAATAGCTCCTACCGCCATCTCCCAAAAGCGAGAAAAGATCAGATAGTATCCCCAGTCACTTTTATTATCACTGACCCAATATGCGAAGTAGAGTGAGATTATAGTCAAAAATGGCAATATTAATTTGGAAACTACCGATATCCCTTTTTTTCCTCGCGATAAAAACCAAAACAAAAACAAAAATGGGAATATAAAATAAAATTGTTCTTCAACACCTAATGACCACGTATGGGTAAATATATTAAAGTCTACCCTTGGCGAAAAGTATCCATCATTAGATAATAGAAGAGCAACATTTGAAAATCCAAAAAAAGCTGCTAAGCCAGTGTTTCTTGTCGCTTCACTTAGCCATGAAGATGGAATAAAAAGTACATGTATGGCACTTGCAACTAGTAAAACAACTAATAGCGCAGGAACTATTCTAACAAATCGCCGTGCATAAAATGATAAAATGAAAGCTTTTACACTCTCTTTCTCATGCTCCATAAGAGACTTACTAATCACGTATCCAGATACGACAAAAAAAACATCGACTCCAGAAAAACCTCCTGGAAGATACATAGGGTTAAGATGATAGAGTACGACGGCTATGACAGCCAACGCTCGAAGGCTATCAATCTCTTTGATGAATTTATTCACAAATGGTTCCATTGCTAGATTTAAATTTGTAAATGATTCTACCGTTTGTTGGGCCCCCGGGGAAGTAATCGCTTCATAAAATCGGCATTCTAATGATTTAGCCCAAATAATTAGATCAAATATCCAACCTAAAGGAAATTTGAAAAGAAGAGAGTTAACAGCTTTGATTAAAGGTGCTGAATCCGTAATCAAAGGCAATAAGGGGGAACTCTCATGCTTAATACTAGTAATCCGATTACGTAATAGCCAACTTTAGCTGACTAATACAGTTTAACTTTAAACAGATAAAATATTTAAATTACAGGCTCGCATCGAGATACAGACTACTTCATCTTGAAGATAAAAGCTGCTTTCCCCAGAAAGCCGCGATGAACCTAAAAATTAATTAAAGATTTGAAAGAATATAGTCACACGCCTTTCCATCTCCATACGGATTATGCACAACAGCCATTTTATTATATTCATCAGGATCCGTAAGTAGCATATTGATGCTAGCTCTTATTTTTGAAACATCAGTACCCACCAATTTGACTGCTCCTGATTCTAGCGCCTCAGGTCGCTCAGTTGTATCTCGCATAACTAACACCGGAACTCCAAGGGAAGGGGCTTCCTCTTGAATACCACCTGAATCAGTCAATATAATATTGGCTCTACTCATTAGATATACAAAAGGTAGGTATTCTTGAGGGGGAATTAGATATACATTAGATATGTTAGACAATATTCTATTAACAGGCTCTCGGACATTGGGATTTAAATGAACTGGATATACTATTTGAATATCTGGGTGGTCATTGGCTACCTTCGAAATAGCTTGACAAATACGCTCAAACCCATCACCGAAACTTTCGCGACGGTGCCCAGTAACTAAAAGTAACTTCCTAGAAGTTTCAACAAATGAAAAATCCACATCAAGTTTTTCTTTCAATTCGGTATTACTATTAATCTTATTTACAGCCATCAACAATGCATCAATAACTGTATTTCCTGTAACATGAATTTTCGATTCTATTACATTTTCACTCAACAAGTTGAGTTTAGACTGCAGTGTTGGTGTAAAGTGTAACTCGGCTAGTACTCCTGTCAAACTACGATTCGCTTCTTCAGGCCAAGGGGAATAAATCTTACCTGTTCTTAAGCCCGCTTCAACATGACCAACATGAATCTTTTCATAGTATGCAGCCAAGCTAGCTGCAAATGTAGTAGCCGTATCACCATGCACTAAAACCATGTCCGGCTGAAACTCTTGAAGTATTGGACGAAGCTCAAGCAGGATACGAGCAGTAATTTCATTAAGTGTCTGCCCATCTCTCATTAAATCTAAGTCATAATCAGGGGTTATCTCAAAAAGATCTAAGACTTGATCTAGCATTTCCCTATGTTGGGCAGTAACACAACACCTTGCTTCAAAACGATCACTATTTAACAATGCATGAACAAGCGGAGCCATTTTTATAGCTTCCGGTCGAGTACCAAAAACCGTTAATATTTTTTTATTTTTCATATAATGACCTATATATAAGGTAAATTAGCTACTACATATTACACTTATTAAGCATTAAACATATCTAATAAAGTTTGTTCCATATTTATTTGAGGTTTAAGATTAGTCAGCTCATATAACTTAGTTCTATCTCCTCCTAACACTTTAATTTCATTGTCTCTAACAAAATTAGGGTTAACTTCTATGTTGATCTTATAACCAGCAATCTTTTCCATCATTGTAATCAAATATTCTAATGAATAAGTATTTCCTGAGCACAAATTAACAATTTCAGATCTAACTGGAGCCTCAAGAAGGCTAGCATATGATCTAGCGATATCGCGTACATCACTAAAATCTCTAGAAACATCAATATTACCTAACTCAATTTTAGACGCGCCTACTTTAAAATGAGATACTATTTTAGGTATCAGAAAATGTTCGGCTTGACCTAAGCCTGTATAGTTAAAAGGACGAGTAAGTATTATAGGAAAATCTTCAAACCAAAGCCTTGTCATATGCTCCATTGCCAATTTACTCATGGCGTAGTGATTCACAGGTTCTGGTAATACTGTTTCTTTTATTTTACTGATCCCAGTAGGGTTACCATAAATGTTAGCACTGCTTGCAAAAATAACTTTTCGTAGAGGTAACCCAAGACTTTTTGCTGCTTCTAGTAGATTGAGAGCACCGAACACATTTACATCATAAAACGCCTTTTGATCCGAGTGACCAACAAAAGATAAGGCAGCTAAATGGATAATGTAATCAGGCCTTACTTTATCTAAGCATCCCAATACTGCCTCTCTATCTGTGAGATCGCATACGACTTCACCTTCGTTAGGATTCGAATAGACTAAGCCCACCACTTGATAACCTTGCGACTCTAACTCCTTCGCAACGTATTTACCTGTAAAACCATTACTGCCTGTTAATAGTACTTTTTTCATGTTCCCCCCAAATAAACTGTAAAAAAATAGTGGTTATCAACGCCTAGTTGAAACCACTACTCTTTAAAATTCGACTAAATTTTATTAAAAAGAAAAGCCTTGCTTATTGCGACGTAAGTCGGCCTCAACCATCATCGAACATAACTCTTCAAGTGTTGTTTTAGGTTCCCAACCCAACTCTTTCTGAGCTTTCTCAGGGTTGCCAATCAACAGATCCACTTCAGCCGGACGATAAAATTTAGGGTTGATTTTAACTACTACATTACCAGTTGCTTTGTCAGAAGCTGTTTCATTCTCTTCTGTGCCGGTCCAATCTAACTCGATGTCAGCAGCCTTGAATGCCATGGTAACAAAATCACGAACAGTCTCTGTGCGATTAGTAGCCAACACATAAGTATCAGGCTTATCAGCTTGCAACATACGCCACATACCTTCAACGTAATCTTTGGCAAAACCCCAGTCGCGCTTCGCATCCATGTTACCAAGCTCAAGCACATCTAACTTACCTAGCTTGATTTTCGCTACAGAGTCAGTGATTTTACGTGTAACGAATTCTTGACCGCGCAACGGTGATTCATGGTTAAACAAAATACCACTAGTAGCAAAAATATCGTATGACTCACGGTAGTTAATCACCATCCAGTGCGCATACAGTTTTGCAACACCGTATGGGCTACGTGGGTAGAATGGCGTAGATTCACGTTGAGGAATTTCTTGTACCTTACCAAACATCTCAGAAGTAGATGCTTGATAAAAACGAATTTTAGGGTTAACAATACGAATTGCTTCTAAAAGGTTAACTGGACCAATACCCGTAATTTCAGCAGTAGTAAGAGGTTGATCAAATGATACCCCAACAAAACTCTGTGCTGCAAGATTATAAACTTCCGTAGCTCCAGATTCTTGAAGTAAGCGAATACTTGAAGACAAATCAGTTAGGTCATACTCAACTAGTTCTAAGTTTGGGTGTTTTTCGATACCTAATTCTTCAATTCTCCAAAAATTAACAGAGCTTGTTCTTCTGTATGTACCGTAGACTTTGTAGCCTTTCTCTAAAAGTAGCTCAGCTAAATAAGCTGCATCTTGACCTGTAATCCCGGTAATAATCGCTGTGGTGGTCATATTTTTTCCTAACTAAGTTTAAAATTCTTCGATGATGGTATTGGCGGTGTCTCGCCACAAGTGAGGCTGGTAATTAGCCTTAATATTTTGATTTAAGGTACGCAGTTTACTTCGATCTGACGTGAGCTCAAGTATTTTTTCAGCCCATTCGTTCGGGGCGTATGGATTCAAACAAACTGTAAGTTCTGGAGCTATTTCCACCATACTGGATGAATTAGATGCCAAGCATGCTTTACCACGCTTAAAGCTCTCAGAAATCGGAAGCCCCCAGCCTTCATACAATGAAGGAAAAACAGTAAACAGAGCAGAATTATAAAGAGCCTCTAATTCGCTGTCTGAAACATCTTTAAGGATTTTCACTTTATCAATGAGTAAGGGATCGTTGTCCAACTGGAAAATCAGATCACCATTCATCCACCCTTCACGTCCTATTAAGTACAACGTTGGTACGATATCCCGACTATGTGTACTCAACATTACCCTATACGCATCTAGAAGCATATTTTGGTTCTTGCGTTTTTCCAACGTGCCGACGCATAAAATGTATTCTTCAGTACTTTCAACAGATTTTGGTAGGTTTTGAACAGATGTTTCAGCTACCTCTTCAAAATCCTCGCCTAGCCTCAGCACTACTTTTCTAAAATTATTATCACCATTATAATGTTCACAAATATCA
>NZ_JAKJSY010000021.1:0-64725 GCF_050337445.1 Vibrio minamisatsumaniensis
ATTATAGCTTTGATAGCTGTATTATAGCTTTGATAGCTGTAAGCAATATGAAGTAAGAGTGAGATTACAACATGTGGAAATGGCTCCATCCCTATGCCAAAGCAGAAACTTCTTATCAGCTTGCTGGTAAACTTCTGCCATGGTTTTCGATCCTAGCGCTATTGTGCCTATCCGTTGGTACCGTGTGGGGGCTTGCATTTGCGCCTTCTGATTACCAACAAGGTGATAGTTTTCGAATCATTTACATCCATGTTCCGTCTGCAATCTGGTCGATGGGCGTTTACATGTCGATGGCGATTGCTGCCTTTATCGGCTTGGTATGGCAGGTAAGGCTATCAGATATGGCTGCGTTGGCGATGGCGCCTATTGGTGCTGTATTTACCTTCATTGCGTTACTAACCGGCGCTGTTTGGGGGAAGCCAATGTGGGGGGCTTGGTGGGTTTGGGATGCGCGTTTAACCTCAGAGCTGATTCTTCTATTCCTGTACTTGGGTGTGATTGCACTGCACCACGCTTTTGACGACCAAAAAACAGCAGCCAAAGCGGCAGGCATTTTGGCTATCGTTGGTGTCATCAACCTACCGATTATTCACTTTTCAGTAGAGTGGTGGAACACACTACACCAAGGTGCGACGATCACTAAGTTCGATAAGCCATCCATTTCAAGTGATATGTTATGGCCGCTTCTTCTTAATATCTTTGGCTTCGCCTTTTTCTTTGGTGCTGTGACTATGGTTCGTTTTAGAAACGAAATTATTAACAAAGAAAGTCACCGTCCATGGGTTCGCAAGCTTGCGGCTGAAAAAGCGTAGTAGGGTAGGTAATTATATTATGTATTTTGAATCTTTAAGTGATTTCTTTGCCATGGGAGGCTATGCCTCATATGTATGGAGTGCATTTGGAATCACATTCCTCACGATGATCATTTTAGTGGTCGTAAGCGTTCGTCGTGGTAAGCAATTACTGAATGAAGTACAAGCTAAGATTGATCGTCAAGCTCGTATTGATGCAGCAAAAAATATGGAGAACACGCTATGAACCCGAGGCGCAAAAAGAGGCTAGGTATTGTCTTAGCGATCTTTTTTGGTATCAGTGCGACGGTTGGATTAATGGTTTACGCACTTAATCAGAATATGGATCTGTTCTATACACCTACTGAGCTGGTGAATGGCAAAGACGGTAAAAAGCCTGAAGTCGGTCAACGCTTACGTATTGGTGGTATGGTCGTCGTCGGTTCTGTCAAACGTGACAACGAATCACTGCGTGTCAGCTTCGATTTAGCTGATGTTGGCCCTAAGGTGACCATCTTATACGATGGTATCCTTCCTGATCTTTTCCGTGAAGGCCAAGGTATTGTTGCTCAGGGCGTTCTTAAAGATGCCACAACAATAGAAGCGTTTGAGGTGTTGGCAAAGCACGATGAAGAGTACATGCCAGCTGAAATTGCGGAAGCAATGAAGAAAACCCATGAGCCTTTGCAATACACGACTGAACAAAAAGAAGGAAATGCTCAATGATAGCCGAGTTCGGCCATTTTGCGATGATCCTATCCTTGGGATTAGCATTGCTACTCAGTGTGCTCCCATTGTATGGGGCCGCTCGAAACAACACATTATTGATGAACAGCGCACGTCCATTGTCGTGGGGCATGTTCGGATTCTTAGCCATTTCGTTCTTTATTTTGTGTTACGCGTTTTACACGAATGATTTTACGATTCAATACGTAGCCAGTAATTCGAATAGCCAGCTTCCTTGGTACTATCGCATTACGGCGGTTTGGGGCGCTCATGAAGGTTCATTGCTGCTTTGGGTTCTTATCCAAGCCGGTTGGACGGTCGCGGTCGCGACCTTTAGCCGTGGCATGCCTCAAGAGTCTGTGGCTCGAGTATTGGCAATCATGGGTTTGATTACGGTCGGCTTTTTACTGTTCATTATCATCACGTCTAACCCGTTTCTACGTACATTGCCTTACTTTCCAGTCGATGGCCGTGACTTGAACCCGTTGTTGCAAGATCCGGGTTTGATTATTCACCCGCCTATGCTTTACATGGGTTACGTTGGTTTCTCTGTCGCGTTCTCTTTCGCCATTGCTTCTCTAATGACCGGCCGTTTAGATACGGCGTGGGCTCGTTGGTCTCGTCCTTGGACTATTGCGGCTTGGTTATTTCTAACAGTAGGTATTGCACTGGGTTCATGGTGGGCTTACTACGAACTTGGCTGGGGTGGCTGGTGGTTCTGGGATCCTGTAGAAAACGCTTCTTTCATGCCTTGGTTAGCGGGTACTGCACTGATGCACTCATTAGCAGTAACCGAAAAACGAGGCACGTTTAAAGCTTGGACAGTATTGCTGGCTATTTCGGCATTCTCACTGAGCTTACTCGGTACATTCTTAGTTCGTTCGGGCATCTTAGTATCGGTTCACGCATTTGCATCGGATCCTGCTCGCGGTATGTTTATTCTGGGTTTCTTGGTGTTTGTAATCGGTGGTTCACTGCTGTTGTTTGCAGTGAAAGGTGCATCAGTTCGTGTTCGTGGAAACTTTGATTTGGTTTCTCGTGAAAACGCACTGCTTGGTAACAACATCTTATTGATTGCAGCGCTTGTCGTTGTATTAGTCGGTACGCTACTGCCATTAGTTCACAAACAGTTAGGCTTGGGCTCGGTATCTATCGGTGCACCATTCTTTGATATGTTGTTCTTCTGGCTCATGATCCCGTTCTCTTTCCTACTGGGTATCGGTCCACTGATCCGTTGGAAACGCGACAACTTGTCTAAGTTGATTAAGCCAATGATCATTTCGGGCACTTTCTCGCTAGGTTTAAGCGCGCTAATGGTGACACTGCTGGCAGATCGCTTCAGTGGTACTGCTTTCGCTGGGTGGGTGATGTCATTCTGGATCATCTTCATGCATGGTTTTGAACTGCATGAGCGTGCGACTCACCGTCATACCTTCCTGAAGGGGCTCACTAAGCTGCCTCGTAGTCACTGGGCAATGATGTGTGGTCACATTGGTTTAGCGGTGACTGTGATTGGTATCGCGATGGTGCAAAACTACAGCATCGAACGCGATGTACGTCTGGCGCCAGGTGAAAGCTACCAACTTGAAGAGTACAGTTTCCTATTTACAGGTGTTCGTGACAAAGATGGTCCTAATTACGATGGTTACATTGCTGACTTTGACATTACCAAAGACGGCAAATACATCAACACGCTTCATGCTGAAAAACGTTTCTATACCACCGCTAAGTCTATGATGACTGAAGCGGCGATTGACCGTGGCGTAACTCGTGATCTATACATCGCAATGGGTGAGCGTTTAGACGACAACAAATCTTGGGCAGTACGTGTTTATTACAAACCATTTGTACGATGGATCTGGGCGGGCTCATTGATTATGTCGATTGGTGGTGTTATCGCGATGAGTGATCGTCGTTACCGTTTCCGTAAGCCAACGAAAAAGTCGGCTCAAGAGCAGGAGGCTTAATTCGAATGAACAAAAAGATTTTATTCATTCCTTTGATTGCGTTTATGGTTCTCGCTGGAATCTTTGCAACGCAATTGATGCGCAACCAGTCGGGCGACGACCCGACTAAGCTTGAATCCGTATTGATTGGTAAGCCTGTTCCCAAGTTCGGTCTGGAAGATTTGGAGCAACCTGGTAAGTTTCATGATCAAGCGATCTTTAAAGGTGAGCCATTGCTTCTTAATGTTTGGGCGACTTGGTGCCCGACTTGTTATGCAGAGCATTCCTATTTGAATAAGCTCGCAGATCAAGGCGTTAAAATTATTGGCCTTAACTACAAAGATGATCGCAATAAAGCAATCAATTGGTTAAACGAGTTGGGTAACCCTTATCTTATTAGTTTGTTTGACGGTAACGGCATGCTAGGGCTTGATCTCGGTGTGTATGGCGCACCTGAGACGTTCTTAATTGATGCGAACGGTGTGATTCGTTATCGCCATGTGGGTGACGTGAATCCAACGAATTGGGCAGCAACGCTTGAACCGATGTACCAAAAGTTGTTGGAGGAAGCGAAATGATCAAAAAGGTACTGATTGCTCTGTTCACGACGTTGGCCATTTCTGCATCGGTTTCGGCTACGCCTATCGAATTTCATGAATTTGATAACGTTGATCAAGAACAGCAGTTCAAAGAGTTGAGCCACACACTTCGTTGTCCTAAATGTCAGAACAACACAATCGCAGATTCGAATGCTGAGTTAGCGGTCGATTTGCGCCAAAAAGTGTATGAGATGACAAAAGACGGCAAATCAAAGCAAGACATTATTGATTACATGATTGCTCGTTACGGTAATTTTGTGACCTACAATCCGCCGTTGACATTAGCCACATCAATCCTTTGGCTTGGTCCGTTTGCGGTGGTTGTGTTTGGATTTGGTCTGATCATTTTACGAAGCAGAAAGTCAAAAGCAGTAGAGTCAGACAAAGACTGGGATGCAAACAAAGAAGCACGTTTAAAAGCGTTACTCGACGAAGAGAACGACGGAGATAAACAGTAATGACTCTATTTTGGATTTCTACCATTATCCTTTCGTTAGCGGCGATTTTACTGATTGTTTTGCCTTTCATTAATAAGAAAGCAAACGACGATCAAAGGCTTCGTGACGAGTTGAATAAAGCGTTCTATAAAGATCGTTTAGTTGAGCTGGAAGTTGAAGCTGAAGAAGGCCTTGTTGATAACCAACAAGAGCTGATCGCTGATCTCAAGCAATCTTTACTTGATGATGTCCCGGAGCAGAAAGAGGTCAAGCAAGCCCCCATTTCTACCGTTTCTGTCGTGGTACCTTCCGTTATTCTTGTTCTGGTCGTGACTTATGGAATGTACTTTAAGTTTGGCGCATTGGATAAAGTGCAACACTGGCAAGATGTGACTTCAAACCTTCCTGAGTTGTCTAAAAAGCTTATGTCATCAGAAGGTGGTGCGCTAACGGATGATGAATTGGAAGATTTGACGTTGGCACTGCGCACGCGTCTTCATTACCAACCGCAAGATTCAACCGGTTGGTTGCTGCTTGGACGAATTGCTCTTGCCAATCGCGATGCTGAAACCGCCAAAGATTCGATGGAGCGTGCGTACAAGCTTGAGCCTAATAATCAAGATGTTCAGCTAGGTTTTGCTCAAGCACTGATGCTTTCGCCTGATGAAGCGGATCAAAACCAAGCGCGTTTGATTTTGAGTCGTTTGATTCAAAACGACTACGTCGACTTACGTGTATTTTCACTGCTCGCGTTCGATGCATTCGAACGTCAAGATTACCCAAGTGCTGTTAAATATTGGAGCATCATGCAGCAGATGATTGGTCCACAAGACAGTCGCTATGAGATGTTGTCACGCAGTATAGAAAGTGCGCAGAAGAAAATGGGGGATACCATGGGGGTCGCTCAAGGTAAGAGTGTGGCAGTCACCCTTGAGCTGGCAAGCGACATTAATGTCGATCCTAAGTCGGTACTGGTTGTCTCCGTCCACAGAGCCGATGGTTCGCCAATGCCGGTAGCTGCAGCGCGTTATCCGCTGGGGACTTTCCCTCGGACTGTTGTACTGGATGATGGCAATAGCATGATGGAAGGACAGAAATTGTCTAGCCTTGAAACTTTGATGGTTAGAGCTAGGCTTGATAGTGACGGTAACGTTTCAACCCGAGAGGGTGATTGGTATGGTGAGAGTGACGTGGTTGAACTGGGGTCACCCGTTACCATTGACATCAATAAACAATATTGATCATGACTTTGCATAAGTGTTAACTATTCCGATTTAGCGACAAACGGTATAGACTTATGCAAACAATTGAGGTCAGCGATTGCTGGCCTCTCTTATTATTATACCAAGCGAGGGTGAGCCGTGGCTTACTGCGATTGGTATTGTTATTCCTTATGGAAAAGGTGCTATGTCTATCCGTGTTTTAAGACTTTCGGGGTTACTCGTTATCGCAAGCTTTATGGTGGGCTGTTCTAGCGCACCAGAAGAGAGCCAGAGTGAAGGGAACGTTGCAGCGTCTGAATACGTCAAAGAGTCCCATCCTAGCGATCCTTTTGAAAGTTTCAACCGAGCGATGTGGGACATCAACTATGAGTATTTAGATCCTTATTTGGTTCGCCCTGTGTCTCTTGCTTATGCTGACTATACACCGGTACCTGTTCGTTCTGGTATCTCCAACTTTTTAGCTAACCTAGATGAACCATCGAGCATCGTGAACAACCTAATGATGGGCAATGGCGAAAAAGCACTCGACCATTTTAACCGTTTTTGGTTGAACTCTACGTTTGGTCTTTTAGGGTTAATTGATATTGCTAGCGAAGCGGGTATCACCAAGTATGACGAAAAATCGTTTGCTGATGCGATTGGCCATTACGGAGTTGGGAATGGACCGTACTTCATGGTGCCGGGTTATGGGCCGATTACCACTCGTCAAGTGGCCGAGCAAGTGGATAGCTTGTATGTTCCTTTATCCTTTTTGAATTTTTGGGCGAGTGTAGGTAAGTGGGCGTTTGAAGGTATGGAGAAACGAGCTCGGTACGTACCTCAGGAGTCACTATTGGAAGACTCTCCGGACCCATATGCGTTAACACGAGATGTTTACCTTCAACGTCGTGACTTTAAAGCCGAGATCGCTCCTGAAGACGTTGATCTTGAAGAAGAAGACCTCATTGACGGATACCTAGAAGATTACTAGAAAATCGATAAAAGAAAGGCTCGATGTTGAAAACAACATCGAGCCTTTTTAATGTTTGTTAGTTTGAGTCAGTAAACAGTTTAGAAACGGTAGTTCGCTTGGATACCCACTAGCCAGATGCTCCCTGTTGCCTCGCCTTCGAAGCTGCCACCAAATAAATCAGCGGCTGGAACTTTTTCATGCATCTTAGCGTCTTTCGCTAGGATGTAAGTAAAGCCTGCATCTAGAGTCAGTTGCTCAGACCATTGGTAGCCGGCACCAATACTTAACCAAGTACGATCTGTTTCTGGAATCGTCGCTGTACGATGCTCTTCACTTACTGCTGAAGTATCATATGCGATACCAGAGCGTAGAGCCAGTTTAGGTGTCATTTGGTAAGTGGTACCAATGGCAAAACGGTAGTTGTCTTCCCAGTTTTCTTGTTTGATGTCTACGCTGTTTTCACCCGGGAAATCAGCAACAAGCTCTTTAAAACTGCTCCAGTTTGTCCAGTTGATGCTCGCGTGAACCGCAACTTTGTCAGTGAGTTGGTGGAAGCTAGCAAGTTCTGCGCTCGCAGGAAGTGCAAGATCCATGGAACCAGGTTTGTGCGCATTAGGATTTGCCATATTGAAAGCAAACCCTTTCGCATGACCTTCAAGAGTTAAATCGACTTCAGATTTATAGGTAAAGCCTAGGCGGTTATTCTCGTTGATCTGCCAAGCCGTACCAACTTGCCAACCCCATGCCGTATCATCGCCTTCCATGTATTTTAAAGCAGTGCCTACAGGTAAAGGAGCTAGAGAGTTCGCCGTTGATGCCGCACCGAAGTGACCATCAGCCATTACGTAGCGAAGGCCACCACCAATAGATACGCTGTCTAGAACTTGGTAAGCAGCATTTAGGTTAAGCTCCATTGTGGTCACTTTTGCTTCGTTACCGTGGTTTGCGCCACCGAAGTCTTTACCTAGGTCTGTTTCCATACCGTAGTTCGTACCCGCAGCAAAGCCCAATGCAAACTTGTCGTTGTACTTATGAGAAACATAAAAGTTTGGAATGACTGCACTGTGGGCAAAATCGCTAGAATTTGATGGAGTAGATCCCATCATAGACGTAGAAGTACCGTCGATGTCGATGTTTGGATCAACATAGATAGCACCAACCGAAACCTGAGTACCTTCTAGGTAAGTCAGCATTGCAGGGTTACGCCATTGTGCGTCTGCACCGTCAGCCATTGCCGCTTCACCTGCGTATGCACGTCCTAGGCCTGTTGCTGAGTATTCGGCTAGTTGAAAACCAGCGGCGTAAGTTCCGGAAGATACCGAAAATAGTCCTGCTGCCACTGCAGCACATAGAAGAGTTTTATTCATTTTCATTGTTATGTTCGCTGAATCATAAGTGTTTAGTGGCGTGATTCTACGTTTAGAGTCATTACTTTAAAAATGTAATTCGAGTAAAATGGTGTTTTAGGGATTAAATGAGTAAATTTGGTTAATTACTAGAGAAATCATCTGAATGTTTCGGTTGTGTTGTGAAGTTTGAGCGTACACTTGTAGTCATAATTTACCCTTCGAGGCTACAGCTGTAAGCCAAAATTGATGTTGGTCAGTGATTTAGGCAATAAAAAAGGGTCGCATCAAGCGACCCTTTGGGATTGATAACTTAGCTTATATTAGAAGCTACGGCTGTACTGTAGACCCACTAAAATTGCATCAGCGTGTGTCGTACCAGCAATAGATGAAACTGTTATTGGGCCTAACTCGGTTGATTCGTTCACATCAACATTATCACCCAGTAGGTACGTGAAACCAAAATCTACATTTGACGCTGTGTCGATATGGTACGTGAAACCTGCTGAGAACCACTGACGATCAGAATCTGGCACTGAAATTGAAGTGACTTTATCTTGAGCGCTTGTGTCGTACATGTAACCAGCACGAAGCGTCCAATCTTTATTCATGTAATAGGTTGTACCAAGAGCGTAATGCATACCGTTTTGCCATTCGTAGTCATTTAGTACACCGGCATTTTTAGCTTCTAGTTTATCAAATGAGCTCCAACCTATCCATTGAACTGAATAGTGCACTGCAAACTTGGTGTCTTCAATACGGTGGTAACCAGAAAACTCTAATAGGTCAGGCAGTGGCATTAACAGAGTGTCATTCTTGTATTCTTTGCCCGTGTAGCTAATATCGCCTTTAGCTTCTAGTTCAGGAGAGTAGTGATAAGCTAAACCGAAACGGTTGTTTTTATCTAACTCAAATACAGTACCTACGTTAAAGCCTAGAGCCCATCCATCTGCATCAACATTTAATGCATCTCCTGGCATTCCTAGTGGATTTGGTCGTTGAAGCTTACCTTGACCATAAATTAAATCCAGGCCAGCACCGAAGCTCCACTGCTCATTCAGACGGTATGAGCCAGCAAGACCAAAGTTAACACTTTTTACATCTGTTAGGCCACCAAACTCATTTCCTGCGTAATCAGAAGAAAATTCAGTTTTAGTACCAAAGTTTGAATATGCATTTACACCCAAAGCAAACTTATCGTTAATCGGTACAATTAAGTGAATATTTGGTGCGATAGAAGTATCACCTGCATCATCATAATTAGCTGAAGGTGCATTAGGGTTTGCAGTAACCCCACCTGGGTAATATTTTGCATCTTTAACTTCGATCATAGAAGTGATGCTTTCAAAACCAAGAGAAAGCTCCGTTTTGTCAAACAGTGCCATTGCCGCTGGGTTACGTGCCATTACTGACGCGTTATCTGCGATGACGGCATCACCAGCGAAAGCACGGCCGATGCCCGTTGCTGATTGTGCGTTAAGTTGGAAACCGGCTGCCATCGCTTGCGAAGATGCCAGTGTGATTGTTACTGCTAAAAGAGACTTTTTAAACAGACGCGTGTTGTTGGTAGTCATTCATTTATTCCTTTATATATCCGCCTCTACAGGGCGATTAATTTGAGCAATTGCTCAATGGTGGCTGATCCTATTCGCAAGTATACGATATACAAATCCGACCATTGGAGATTTTGAGTGGAAAATTATGGAAATGACGTCTATCTGGCACGAAAATGGTGATAAATGCTGTTTTTTAGAGTTTTAACTCTAAAGCTATTGGGTTGGTGAATGATTTTCGGTTTATTGATACACAAAGCCCAGCGATATCAAGAATATAATCGCTGGGCCTTTTATGACGGGGTTTTGAGAGCACATTAGCTCATTGGTTTAATCATTTTTGTCAGCTTTTCGGCGATCTTAGTCACGTCTTCGCCCTTTTCTCCGACAAGGATGAGACTGCTGCCATCGATGGGGGTTATTGAACCAGACATGCCTTTTTCATCAAAGTCGAGGGATTTTTCTGTTGGAATCCCGGTTAAAAACAGTGTTACTTTGCCTTTTTCACCTTGGAAAACCATGTGAATTGCGTTGGACTTTCCGAAACCACAATGGTTTAGGTAATAAACGTGATAGGGAAAATCTTCATCAAACTGAAATGAAAATGGGTTCATCTTGGCATTGATTTGCTGTGATGTGACTTGTTCATCCAGTACATTCACAAAGCTATTTTCATCAATAACATGTTTGATTGCTGTATCTGCCAAGCTTGCTTGGGCGGGTGACACGAGTGCACTCTTCCAGTTAATTTGGCCAACCAATAAACCGGCAACGAATGCTACAGACGCGGCCATCGCTATTGCTCGTCGAGCAAAAGTCGGTCTTACGACATTGCTTTCTTCACTGGAGGGTTGATTGAACAGAATACGATCAGCGAGATCGTCTGGTACATCCACATTCATCGCAGAGTGGATCTGTTTATCAAGTGATAGTACGTCGTCTAAGAAGTGACTATTGGTTTGACTGTTTGCTGCCGCATCAATGATATCTGGTGTGCGTTGTTTAGGTTCCGACAATACACGACGACGAAATTCCAAATCATCCATTATGTTGCCCCCTCTCTGCCTCTTCTCTATCCAACTTCTCTTTCAACTGGTTTCGAGCTCTGAATAAACGTGTCATTACCGTGTTTTTGTTGAGATCGAGAATATCGGCGATCTCATCACCACTAAATCCCCCAATCACTTGCAAGAAGAGAGGTTCACGATAATCGACTTCGAGTTTCATGATCTGTACTTGCAACCATTGGTGCTGATGGTGTGGGTCATCACTGACACTAGCATCGTTACTGTGATCGTCGATATCGACCAGATCAAATTGTTTGCGTTCAAAGCGTCGAGCATTCTCGCGTCTCAAGATGGTAATTAGCCAAGACTTAGCGGCTTTTTCATCTTGTAGGCTATCGAGTGACTTCCATGCGCGAAGGCAAGTCTCCTGTACTAAATCTTCGGCGATGCTTTTGTCTTTGCACAACCAATAGGCGTAGCGAAAGAGGTCACGATGATAAGCTCGTACGAGCGCTTCGTATTTTCTTTGTTTGTCCATATCAGAGTTGACCGGACGCCTGCTTGTTTTCTTTCCAAACATTTTTATTATTGACACACGAGCCTCCATAATTGCTCTGCGCATAGTTACCCTCTATACGTTGTGCTTCGTTTTTATATTTTTTAGAGTTAACGCCCGGCAGGAAATCGTAAAATCACATTAAAATTGATCTACTTCAAAATTTAAGGCCTCGAACAAGTTATAGTACATCTTGTCGTCTAGTTAGTCATTCGTGACTAGCATGTTGAGCAAGACGACACTTCCTTTTGAAGGCTGACTTTACTTTCTCCTAATCAGGAAACTGATTATTTCAATTGGCGTTAAGTTAATTGCTTTATATACATTCCGACCACACAACTTCGTGTGGTTTTTTTTTGCCTCAAGAAACCATTCCCTATATTGCGATAACAGTTTTGGCTTACAATAGTTTAGTCTCTTACGACAACCTTTCCCCAAAAAAGGTTCGCCTGAATGTGCAGTTATATTTTTAAACAGTGAGATACTCGTATCACGTTTATTTAAACGCTTGTTTGATTTAATTAACAACTTCTTTACAATACCTCAGGTCAGACCTCTTAACTCAAAGGAGAAACCATGGGCAAACAGGAAGTCAAAACACGTTCCGGAGAACGTGTCGCCGTTGTCGCTGGATTACGAACCCCATTCGCTCGTCAGAGCACAGAATTTAGTCAAGTGCCCGCTGTTGACCTCGGCAAAATGGTTGTGAGCGAGATGCTTGCCCGAACGGATGTTGATCCTGCACTCATTGAACAAGTTGTGTTCGGTCAAGTGGTGCAGATGCCGGAGGCACCGAATATTGCACGTGAAATTGTGCTTGGTACCGGCATGGATATTAATACCGATGCTTACAGTGTGACGCGTGCTTGTGCAACGAGTTTTCAAGCTGCTGTTAACGTGACCGAAAGTATAATGGCAGGCACGATTGATGTCGGTATTGCGGGTGGTGCGGATTCTTCTTCTGTATTGCCAATTGGTGTTTCGAAGAAGCTCGCGGCAAACCTATTGGCGTTAAGCAAAACGAAAACGCTAGGTCAAAAGCTGAAGATTCTTAAAACACTTTCAGTTAAAGATCTGATGCCAGTACCACCGGCGGTAGCCGAATACTCGACAGGCCTATCCATGGGACAAACGGCCGAGCAGATGGCTAAGACCCATGGTATTACTCGCGAAGCTCAAGATGCACTGGCTCACCGTTCTCACTCGTTGGCTTCTCAAGCATGGAAAGAAGGCAAGATTCAAGACGAAGTGATGACGGCATTCCCTGCGCCTTATAAAAACTACCTCGCGGAAGACAACAATATTCGCCATGACTCAACGGTTGAAGGCTACGCTAAGCTGCGTCCTGCTTTTGATAGAAAGTACGGCAGTGTAACCGCTGCCAATGCTACGCCGCTGACTGATGGTGGTGCGGCGGTGATGTTGATGCGCGAAGGTAAAGCGAAGGAGCTAGGCTTAGAAGTGCTTGGCTATATTCGTGGTTATGCGTTCTCAGCAATTGGTGTTGAAACGGATATGTTGATGGGGCCAACGTACGCGACCGCTCAAGTGCTAAAGAACACCGGTCTAGAGTTATCTGATCTAACCTTGATTGAGATGCACGAAGCATTTGCAGCACAAGTGTTGGCTAACGTTAAAATGTTCGCCAGCGATGAGTTTGCTCAGAAGAATCTTGGCCGCGACAAAGCGATTGGTGAGATTGATATGGAGAAGTTCAACGTGCTGGGTAGTTCCATTGCTTATGGACACCCGTTTGCAGCGACAGGGGCGCGAATGATGACTCAAACACTGCGTGAACTGAAACGTCGCGGTGGCGGCTTGGCACTGAACACGGCGTGTGCGGCTGGTGGTTTAGGTGCAGCAATGATCTTGGAGGTGGAATAATGTCTACGACTCTTGATGCAACAACAGAAAAAGAAATCGTCGCTCAACCCGATTCAACGTCTGCGACTGAATCAACCAAAAATAAAGCGACAGCGTTCTCTCTTAATATCGATGAACAAGACATTGCATGGCTTGCGATCGATGTGCCAAACGAGAAAATGAACACGCTGCAAGCGGCTTTTGCTGAAGAAATGAAAGCCATCTTCGAGCAACTCAAAGAAAAGCAGAGCCGAATTAAGGGTTTAATCGTTCATTCTCTCAAGCCAGATAACTTTATCGCGGGTGCGGATGTACGAATGCTGGATGCGTGTAAAACGGCTGATGAAGCACAGTCTTTAGCTCGCCAAGGGCAGGAGATGTTTCAAACACTTTCAGATCTTCCGTACCCTGTCGTCGCAGCAATACATGGTCCATGTTTAGGCGGCGGGTTAGAACTGGCTCTTGCGTGCGATTACCGGGTATGTACCGATTCAGACCAAACCCGTCTTGGCCTGCCAGAAGTTCAGTTAGGTTTATTGCCTGGCTCTGGTGGCACACAGCGCCTTCCTCGTCTAATTGGTTTGCTGCCATCACTCGATCTTATTTTAACGGGTAAACAACTGCGTGCTAAGAAAGCAAAATCACTTGGGGTTGTGGATGCTTGTGTACCTGAAACCATCTTGCTTGAAGTCGCTAAAAGCTATGTTGAAAAGAATTCAGGTGGCAAAAAAGGTAAGCGTCTTGCGTCTAAAAAACGGGCTTCAGCCAAAGAAAAACTGATTTCACGTACTGGGTTGGGGCGCAAAGTGATTTTTGAACAAGCTTCTAAGAAGACGAATCAGAAAACTCGCGGCAATTACCCAGCAGCAGATGCGATCCTTGATGTGATTCGTTATGGCCTGGAGAATGGCTTTGATAAAGGCCTTCACTATGAAGCGAAGCGTTTCTCGGAACTGGTGATGACTGCTGAATCCAAAGCCCTGCGTTCGATTTTCTTTGCAACCACGGAAATGAAAAAAGAACACGGTGCAGACGCAGAACCGAAAGCGGTGAAACGTATTGGTGTGCTAGGCGGCGGTCTAATGGGTGCAGGTATTAGTCATGTGAGTGTGGCAAAAGCGAAAGTGCCAGTGCGCATTAAAGATGTATCAAATGAAGGTGTGCTTAATGCGCTTAACTACAACTATCAGTTGTTCGATAAGCAGCGTAAACGTCGAATTTTGAGTAGAGCGGGTCTTGAAAGTAAGATGCTTCAGTTGGCTGGTGGTATCGACTTTACCAGCTTTAACCACACCGACGTGGTGATTGAAGCCGTGTTTGAAGATCTTGAGCTTAAGCAATCAATGGTTGCGGACATTGAAGCCAATGCCAAGCCAGAGACAATCTTTGCGACTAATACGTCTTCTTTGCCAATCCATAAGATTGCAGAGAAGGCGCTGCGACCAGAAAATGTGGTTGGCCTGCATTACTTCAGCCCTGCCGAAAAAATGCCGCTGGTTGAAGTTATTCCTCATGAAACAACGTCAGAAGAGACGATTTCGACAGTGGTTGCATTAGCGAAGAAGCAAGGTAAAACCCCAATTGTTGTTAAAGATACGGCTGGCTTCTATGTGAACCGTATTCTTGCGCCGTACATGAACGAAGCGGCGCATCTGTTATTGGCGAATGAGCCGATTGAAAAACTTGATAGCGCATTATTGGACTTCGGTTTTCCAGTCGGCCCGATCACCTTGCTCGATGAAGTGGGGGTTGATATTGGTGCGAAGATCATTCCGATTTTAGTCAATGAGCTTGGCAACCGTTTCCAAGGCCCAGATGTGTTCGACGTTCTTTTGAATGACAACCGTAAAGGCCGTAAGAGTGGTAAAGGTTTCTATACTTACAAGGGTAAAAAGAAGGAAGTCGATAAGTCAGTTTACAAGCTGCTTAAGCTGCAACCGGAACCTAAGTTGAGCGATAACGACATTGCTCTGCGTTGTGTGTTACCCATGCTGAATGAAGCGGTCCGTTGTCTTGATGACGGTATTATTCGCAGCCCTCGTGATGGTGATATCGGTGCGATTTTCGGTATTGGTTTCCCGCCATTTTTAGGTGGCCCGTTCCGCTATATGGATCAAATTGGTATTAAGTCTCTGGTTGAGATGATGAACGACTTCGCGAAGAAATACGGTGATCGTTTTGCGCCATGTGATGGTCTGTTAACGCGTGCTGGTTTGGATGACTCTTTCTACAAGTAACTTTCTAGTGCGCTGATGATGAAGCCCGCATCAAACGATTGATGCGGGCTTTTTATTGAGTGTCGATTTATCATTTATCCGTGAAGATCGTAGTCTTTAGGGCGTAATTGAAATTCATCAATAGAGCCAATTTCCACCCCGACGGATAATTTTTCTTCAGTGTCGTGAGCGTTACCTTGTGCGTGCATAATTAGACGATTCGCCGTACGTGGTTTGAGCTGGTTGACCACAAAACGGATCATATCAGAGCGAGTTAGCCCTTTTAGCTCTTCAAGCACATGTTCTCTTTGGTTGAATTCGACGTCTTTATTGCCAATCGCCACCCATAAGCGCTGAGCACGTCCTCGCAATGTGGTATCTGGGGTTGAAATCTGATTCCATAAGCCCCGTTTACTGCTGTGCCATTGATAATCATTAAGTTCCAACAACACCATGTAAAAGGCATTGAGGAATTCATCTATCGAAGCGAGTAGGTCGACCGGGGCCGCATTGGGTGACTGCACGTACAATACAATACCGGGATGGCGATTGAGTGGCATATTCCCAGTCCCAACCATATAACCTAGCTGTTGTTTGGTACGTATTTCATGGAAGAAAGTCGCCGACATGAGGTGATTGGCTAATGAATATAGTGCAATGCTGTTAGGTAAGGTATCGGGACATTGATAATAGACCACAATCGCAGAATCATCTTGATTGCAGGCGACTTCACGTTGAAAGCTGCCGTTTTCGCCAAGCATGATTAATGGGCGTAGTGACTCTTCGTAGGCTTGGCCTTGAACACGCAGCGCATCTTTTAGGTTTTCAGCCATCTTGTGGGCATCGGTTTTTTGCCAGTCACCATAGACAAACATTTCTATGTGCAGTTCGGCCAAAATCGCTTGCACAAAAGAAGACAGTTCATCCACCTCTATCGTTTCTAATGCTTCAATTAAAACGGAATAGGGCGGATTATTGGGCTGAAGTATTCCAGTCATCGTATTAAACAGCTGCGAAATAGGCCGATCTTGTGATGTGTTATTCCAGTTTCTGAGCAGCTGATTTTTAATTGTTTTGAAGCGTGCCGGACTAAAGTCGCGAGCTTGGAAATGTTCAATAATCATGTTGAGCAGTTGTGGCTGCTTCTCGCTGAACCCTGAAAGCGTGAGCGTAACACCGCCCTGATGGGTATACATGTTGTAACCCATGCCGGCAATCTCAGCTTGATACGTATCTTTTTCAAGCGAGTCTAAGAACATTTCGACGCAGAGGCGTGTCTTAACGATGTTTCTTGGGCTTGATACCGAATGTGGGCTGTCGATGGCAATATACACGACACCTTTGGGTACTCGAAACTGGTGGTCTTGCAGGTGCCACAATTTAAAGCCGTCGAGCTGTTCCAACAATTGTGGGTATTGAGTGTCATCTTCGAGCTCTTTTGGGTCTAAATCATAGCAAATAAACGGGTTTTTACTTGGCAGTTCAAACTTCCAGCCGGGGTTGATACTCGTAAAACATTGGGTTTGTTCTGGGCTAAAAGGCGTGACAGAGTAGGGGGTAAAGTACCATTTTGCTTTTATATCATATTCGAAGCCTTGGGCAATGATGGTTGCACGCATATTGTCGACGGATAAGTAGGGAAGTAAAGAGCGTTGTAACTCTTCGTCAAAGTGCGACATCTTATAATCGCCATACACCACATCTTGTTCTTGGTAGTGCTGCATGTTGATCACAAGATGACTGACGATATCAAGCGGCCTTGCTGGCTCTTGAAAGCGGAATGCGGATTCTAAAACAGCACGTTTTTCTAAGTAGCGCCACTCTTCAATCCCTTGCTGTTCAATGAGCTTGATGTATTGGAAGACGGCTTGGATGATGCTGTCGGTTTTTGTTAAACCCTTCATCGTCAATGAACAATTGACGGTGAAGTCACGGTAGTTACTGCTGCTTGCTCCGCCTCCCGCAGATAGGGAGGTAATCCAACCTTTCTCTTTGAGTTGCATCATTAAGCTGCCTTCACCTTCATAACCTAAAAGATGGGCAAAGAACGACAAGGGTTTAATGCCGTAGTGTGCATCCATATTCGGCATCGGGAAGGTTAAGATAAGTTTTCGTACTTCTTTTATTGGCTCAACACGGACTTGAATACCCGTGCTTAGCTCGCCAACAATCGGCACTTCAACCTTTTTGCCTTGTAAGTGGTGATTGGGAATTGAGCTAAAACGTTTTACCACCCAGCTTTGCATCTCATCTAATGACTGATTGCCAGACAGTGTTAGCGTCATCAAGTCAGCAGAGTACTGTTGCTGGTGGAAAGCTAAGATCTCTTGTCGAATCGTCTCACCGTTTCTGTCACCCAAGGTATCGATATTACCGACAGAAAATTTTGAGAATGGGTGATTGTGGTTCACTAACTCTTTGGTCACCTGATACAAGCGGCGAGAATCGTCATTGAGTTTCATTTTATATTCTGAATCAACGGCTTGACGCTCTTTATCTAACGCTTCCTCATTGAACAAGGGAGCAGTAAAAAACTGGCTAAAGCGATCGAGTGCGCTTTTAAATGCATTTAATTCAACATCAAAAAAGAAGCAAGTATGTTCTGTTCCCGTCCAAGCATTGTTACTGCCACCATGTTGGCTGATAAAGCTTTGGAATTCCCCGATCTTTGGATACTTTTCTGTTCCCAAAAAGAGCATATGCTCTAAATAATGAGCTAAGCCCTCTCTATCTGAAGGGTCATCAAAGTGCCCGACATTCACTGCGAGTGCGGCAGCCGCTTTTTGAGCGTTTTGATCGTGAACTAGCAGTACTCGTAATCCGTTATTTAGTGTTAGGTAACGGTATTGATGTTCATCGTTGGGGCTTAAATGCACAGGAGCATCTCCAGATAAGGTAGTTTTTAAATTATGTACTCGATGATTCGGCGTGCAAACCTAGAAATCATATTTTGGGATATGAAAGGCTTTTTGGCGACTTCAACAGACTTTTATCGATTTTTATCAGTGATTTATTTTCTTTTACCAAGATTGTTAAGAAAGTCGAACTCTTTAGCAAGTGACTTGATATAATTATTTATATAGACTTTGCTTTCTCTGGATGGAGAGACCAACGCTAAGTAGCGTATCGCTGATATGGGATATATCGACTTTCGACATGTTACGAAGACAGGACTGAACATGAAAATATTCATAATGCGCCACGGAGAAGCAGAACATTTTGCTAACTCTGACGCTGAACGAGCGTTAACAAAGCGCGGTAAAATCGCGTCTCTTGCTGTGGCTCAAGCAGCCGCTGAGCAAGGGTTTAATCAGTTCGATAAAGTGCTTGTCAGCCCATATTTAAGGGCACAAGAAACGTGGTTAGAGATCTCTCAGGTGTTTTCCGGAAAGAAAGTCGAAACCAGTGATGATATTACCCCTTATGGTATATCCAGTGATGTGTTCGATTTGACTCTAGCGCTGGCCGACGTAGAAAAGCTTGAGACCATTTTATTTGTTTCTCATTTACCTCTTGTGGGCTATTTAACGGCAGAGTTTGTGACTGGTATGGCTCCACCTATGTTCCCAACTTCAGGGCTAGCTTGTATTGAATTCGACCTTGAAAAACAAACCGGTGAGTTACTTTTTAACATCAATCGATAGTTCAGGTTGATACGATTTTTAAAAGTGAAAGATCAGCGTGAAAAGGGCATCTCAATGGTTTGAGATGCCCTTTTTGTTTTTTGATATGAGGATGAATTCGTAAACCTGAATTACTTATCAGGAACGGCAAGCAGTACCAACAGCGCACCATGACCACCGAACTCTAACGGTGCTTGGTGAAAAGCCATAACATCAGGGTGCTGTGCTAACCACAACGGTACTTTTTGTTTAAGAATATGCTTACCAATACCGTGTTGCACACAAGCACAGGCGACACTCTCCTTAACGCAGTGAGCGATCATGGCTCCCAGCTCGCGCTTTGCTTCTTGCTGTGTCATACCATGCATATCGAGATAGACGTCAGGCACGTAAACCCCACGGCGTAGTCGCTTGACTTCATATTTAGAGACATCATCACGCGAATAACGCGTTGGACCCTCTTCGCTAAGGTGCGGAATGAACTCGTCCGAGAAATAAAACTCGCTATCACTGGCTTGTCTTGTTGTTCGAGTCATTTCTTTTTGCTTTGCATCTCTTTTTGGCTGCTGGATTATGGTATCCTGTTGCAACTTTTTAACGCCCTTTACTGCCTCGCTGAACAGGGCGAAATCGTCATCAAAGTTGGTGTCTTTTTTGCTCATCAGGTTATGAATTCTAATTAGAAACGTAATTAGCAGTATTGTAGCGCTTTTCGGAGACAATTTTGGATAAGATTTTTGTAGAAGAAGCGGTATCAGAACTACACACGCTTCAAGATGTGATTCGTTGGACCGTTAGCCGCTTTAACGCAGCGGGCTTATTTTATGGTCACGGTACGGATAACGCGTGGGATGAGGCGGTACAACTTATTTTGCCTACTCTTTATCTACCGATTGATGTTCCAGCGCATGTGATGAACTCTCGTTTAACGAGTAGTGAACGTTTACGCATCGTTGAGCGCGTGATTAAGCGTATCAATGATCGCACTCCAACCGCTTATCTAACCAATAAAGCTTGGTTCTGTGGTCTTGAGTTTTTTGTTGATGAACGCGTGCTTGTGCCTCGTTCGCCAATTGGTGAGTTGATCGAAGCTCAGTTTCAACCATGGTTAACTGAAGAGCCAATCCGCATCATGGATATGTGTACGGGCAGTGGTTGTATTGCTATTGCTTGTGCTCACGCATTTCCTGACGCTGAAGTCGATGCGATTGATATTTCTACTGATGCATTGCAAGTGGCTGAGCAGAACATCCAAGATCACGGTATGGAGCAACAAGTGTTTCCAATCCGTTCCGATCTTTTCCGCGATTTGCCAAAAGAAAAATATAACCTGATCGTATCAAATCCACCTTACGTGGACGAAGAAGATATGAACAGCTTGCCTGATGAGTTTACTCATGAGCCGGAGCTTGGCCTAGCAGCAGGGACTGACGGACTTAAATTGGTTCGCCGTATCTTGGCTGACGCACCAGATTACCTAACAGAGAATGGTATTCTGATCTGTGAAGTGGGCAACTCAATGGTTCACATGATGGAGCAGTATCCAGAGCTTCCATTTACTTGGATCGAATTCTCAAACGGTGGTCACGGTGTCTTCATGATCACTCGCGAGCAGCTCGTCGCTCATGCAGACGAGTTTTCTATCTACAAAGGCTAGGTTGCTGCTCGTTTTTAGCTTAAAGATAAAGCTTGAAACTTCAGGTTAGAACTTTGTAAGGCGTTCTATTTTAGTCGTTTAAATTTAAACGCTGTGCAGCGGTGCATGGCGTTTTTTATTGCCGAAATTTAGCAGGGAAGGTATCTACAAAAGCAGAACTCGCTCAATATTCAGTTGCTTAATATAAATAGCTATTGCATATTAATGCTCAATGTTTAGCCTGTTTAGTGAGTTAAGGAGAATTCGCGATGAGCTTTGATACATGGATTTATTATTTGTTGGCAGTGTTGATTTTAACCGCCTCACCGGGGCCAAGCTCTTTGTTGTGTATGACTAAGGGGGTGCAATCGGGCTTCACGTTATCGATATTCACGGCCTTGGGGAGCTTAACAGCCATTACCGGGATCCTAACCTTATCATTTACCGGTTTAGGGGTAATCATTGCCTCGTCGGAAGTGGTATTTAACGTAATTAAATGGACCGGTGCAGCTTATCTTATTTATCTCGGTTGGAAGTCGCTACGCTCTAGCCAACAAGATTACGAGCAGCAACCTAATCAAACCAGCGTTTCTCAATCCGTTAAAGAAAGCGCTGCGCAGCATTATTTAAGTGGTTTTATTGTTGGTGCAAGTAATCCCAAAGCTATCCTGTTTTTTACCGCACTTTTCCCTCAGTTTATCGATCCATCGATCGCACTATTCCCTCAGTTTATCGTGTTTGCTTTGACCTTCGCTGTGATGGAATTGTCTTGGTTGTTGGTGTATGCCTATTTAGGGGCCAAATCGTCAAATTGGTTATTCGCTAAAGGTCGAGCTAAGGTTTTTAATCGCGTTACTGGAGGCGTGTTTATTGGGGCCGGAGCATTGCTTTCGACGACAAGTCGAGCATAGCGTATTGATTTATCAAATGACTAAATAGTGACCGAAGTTTCTTGGTACTGTCATAAAAGGTTAACATTAATATGCTTGCTGATATCGGCATAAAGTCGATATATTGGTGTTACACCATCACGTTCTCGAGGAGAGATATATGCAGCATCAAGAAATGATTCAACACAGTAACTTTGGCGTTATCAGTCGCATTTGGATTTTCTCTACCCTTTCTCTTGTGGGTATTCTTACTCTAATGTAGTCAGCTTCATGGCTCTATATTTTCAGTTTTTATTATGAACTCACTTGTTAAAAAGTCTTCAAAGTCAGAACTCTTTCTCTTATAAATGTGGCTTTTCTCATCAGGTTAGCCACTTAACTTTCCCTAAGTCATTTTCTTCTAGTCGTCACTCCCTTCAGTCAGGTTCTTCTCTTAAGTCACTACTTTCTTGCAGTGGATTAGTTTGTCACCTTCTCGCGATAAAGAGCGCCATCACACTTCTGAAGTTGTTATCAAATTGTGATAATCTTAAATTATCTTTCATCTACAGTGTGCCTCTCATGTCTGTTTGGGATTCTATTTCATTTAACAATCGATTTACGGCATTACCTCGACGGTTCTATACCCCAGTTCAACCGACACCGCTATGCAATGTCCAATGGCTTGCTTGGAATCACACTCTGGCGAGTGAACTCGGTTTTCCGTTGTTTGAGGCTGTCTCTGAGGAGCTATTGGAGACGTTGTCTGGCAATGTTGAATCTGAGCCATTTTCTCCGCTAGCCATGAAATACGCAGGCCATCAGTTTGGCTCTTATAATCCCGATTTAGGTGATGGAAGAGGGCTGCTATTAGCGCAAGTTGTTGCTAAAAGTGGTGAAACGTTCGATTTACACCTCAAAGGTGCAGGTAAAACACCCTATTCGCGTATGGGCGATGGCCGTGCGGTTATTCGTTCAACGGTGCGTGAGTATCTGTGTAGCGAAGCGATGGCGGGGCTACATATCCCAACCACTCGCGCATTAGCTATGATGACCAGTGACACGCCGGTTTACCGTGAGAAGCAAGAGAGAGGCGCATTACTGGTGCGTGTTGCCGAATCACACATCCGCTTTGGCCACTTTGAGCACCTGTTTTATACCAATCAGTTGGCTGAGCATAAGTTGCTTGCTGATAAAGTGATTGAATGGCATTTCCCGGAGTGTATTGATCAAGAAAAACCCTACGCTGCAATGTTTAATGAGATTGTTGATCGCACTGCGGAAATGATCGCGTTGTGGCAAGCAAATGGCTTCGCTCACGGGGTGATGAACACTGATAATATGTCGATCATCGGACAAACCTTCGATTATGGCCCGTTCGCCTTCCTTGATGAATATGTCCCTCGTTTGATCTGTAATCACTCAGATTACCAAGGCCGCTATGCCTTTAATCAGCAACCAAGAATCGGGCTTTGGAATCTGTCGGCATTGGCTCACTCACTTTCTCCACTGATCGATAAGGCCGATTTAGAGGCCGCTTTAGAGCAGTATGAGCCGCAAATGAATGGTTATTTCAGCCAGATGATGCGTCGTAAGTTGGGCTTGCTTTCGAAACAGCACGGTGACAGTCGCTTGTTTGCATCTATGTTCGAGCTGATGTCGCAAAACAAAGTCGATTACCCGAGGTTCTTTAGAACGTTGTCGAACCTAGATACTTTGCCGCCACAAGATGCGATTGATTTGGTTATTGATCGAGAGGCCGCAAAGCGATGGTTGGATCATTACTTGCAGCGTTGTGAGTTGGAAGAACGTTCAGTGACAGAACGCTGTGAAAAGATGAGGCAGGTAAATCCGAAATATATCCTCAGAAACTACTTAGCTCAACTTGCGATAGATAAAGCGGAGCGCGGTGATAGCAGTGACATTGAGGCATTAATGGTGGTGCTGGCAGACCCTTATGCCGAACACCCTGACTATGAACACCTCGCCGCGTTACCACCTGAGTGGGGCAAAGCGATGGAAATTAGCTGTTCATCTTAACTTTTTGCTTGTCACCATTTTTTATTACGGACGAAAAGGGATCAATAAACGAGATAAATGCGTTAACAGCAAGAATATCGCGATTTAGTCTCCGTTAGCTCTATAAAGCTGACGGAGAACAGCGTAGGATCGAACGACTTTAGATCAAAAACTAGCTTGCACTTCGGTGCATAAACAGAAGAATACATGAAACTAACAGCAAAACCCTCCGCGAGTAACGCTTTACTTATTTCTATTACGACACCGGATTTCAAAGGTGACGAAGCAAAAGAGTCTCTTGCCGAACTTGCTCGCTTAGTGTCAACCTTAGGGTTTAAAGTCGTCGGCACGCAAGCGCAACACCACAGTTCATCGCAAAGACAAAATGTGTTGGGGGCCGGTAAGCTTGCTGAAATCGCACACCTGACAGGATACAAAGGCTCAATTGAAGAGGCAGAAGATGAAGACTTCCTTGATGAGTCAGGTCTGTTTGATTCTGAACTCGATGAGTTAGATTTTGACGATCTTCCAACGGGTGATTTTCAATACGGTACTGCTGATGTTGTGGTCTTTGACTGTGATTTGAGCCCGTCTCAACTTCGTAATGTTGAGGCTCACTTAGGTGTCGAAGTGTTTGACCGCACAGGAATCATCATTGAGATTTTCAGCCGCCACGCTCGTACTCGTACCGCACGCCTGCAAGTGGAAATTGCTCGTCTAAATTACCTAGTCCCTCGACTGCGTGAAGTGGGTGAGGGCGACAAAGAGCGCCAAATGGGTCAGGGCGCGGGTGAAACTTCATTAGAGCTAGACCGTCGTAAAGTTCGTGACCAAATTGCTGCACTTAAACGTGAGTTAGTGAGCGTACAAGATGAAATGAAGAACCGACGCACTAAGCGTGCGGAGCTTTTCACTGTCGCTTTAGTGGGTTACACCAATGCCGGTAAATCTTCGATGATGCGCGCAATGACGGCAACCGAAGTGGTGGGTGAAGATAAACTGTTCGCAACGCTCGACACCACGGTTCGTGCGCTTCAGCCAATCACTCAACCGCGTATCTTGGTTTCAGACACGGTGGGGTTCATCAAGAAACTGCCTCATGATCTTGTTGCTTCATTCCACTCAACGTTAGCTGAAGCGCATGATGCTTCACTGCTTCTGTATGTGGTTGATGCTTCTGACGTTTCTTTTCGTGCTCAGCTTGATGTCGTACACGACGTGTTGGCACAAGTGGGCGTTGAAGGCAGTGAAAAGCTATTAGTACTGAATAAGTGCGATAGATTAAGTGAAGAGCAACAGCGAGCACTGATTGAAGAGTTCCCGGAGGCGATGTTAACGTCGACTCGTGATCCGTTAGATATCGCCAAACTGCACAAGTATATCGTTGGTATTGCAGAAGAAGGGATGATCGAAGAAGAGATCACGATTCCTTATTCGGGACAAAGTATCATCGGTGAGATTCGCTCCAACATGAGTGTGATTAAAGAAGAGTACGACTACGAACACATCAAACTTACCGTTCGTTCAAGTGCCATAGATTTAGCACGACTGAAAAAGCGTATGCAGAACACTTAATCCTCAATCAAGTTGACATACCAACGGCCCTTCATTTGGGCCGTTATTGTACCTAGCCCTCATTCACCATTGATGCAGTGTTGGTCAAATCCTACCCATTTACAAATCTTTCATGTGTCATTTCCCACCCATAAATTTTATTCGCGAGTTGACGACCAAAGCCGGTAGATCTTATGAAGCCTTGTGGTTAAAGGCTTGTTAATGTTTTGTGTTGATGTGGCGCGTTAATTGCCTTAGTGAAAGCACGCAGTTCCCATTGAAGGGCTGCTTTGTTTACTAAGGAGAATAATAATGTTTAAGCCGCTTACCCTGCTGTCTGTCTCTGCTCTGGCGCTCACAAGTTTTCATGCTGCTGCAAACTGTGATCCTGGTGAAATCGTAATTAAATTCAGTCATGTAACTAATACCGATAAGCACCCGAAAGGCATCGCCGCTTCTTTACTGGAAGAGCGAGTAAACACAGAAATGAATGGCAAAGCTTGTATGCAAGTTTTCCCTAACTCAACGCTTTACGATGATAACAAGGTACTGGAAGCCCTGTTAAATGGTGATGTTCAAATGGCGGCACCATCGCTGTCTAAATTTGAAAAGTTCACTAAGAAATACCGCATTTTTGACCTTCCGTTCTTGTTTGAAGATGTCGCCGCCGTTGACCGCTTTCAAAACTCAGAATCTGGTGAAAAACTGAAGAACGCGATGAAGCGCCGTGGCTTGCAAGGTCTCGCGTTTTGGCACAATGGTATGAAACAGATGTCGGCGAACAAACCTCTTATCAGCCCTGAAGATGCCAAAGGGTTGAAATTCCGTGTGCAAGCATCAGACGTATTGGTGGCTCAGTTTGAACAACTAGGCGCTAACCCACAGAAGATGTCTTTCAAAGAAGTGTACGGTGGCCTACAAACGAAAGTTATCGATGGCCAGGAGAACACATGGTCAAACATCTACGGTAAGAAGTTCTTTGAAGTACAAGACGGTGTGACGGAAACCAATCACGGCATATTGGATTACCTAGTGGTAACGTCCAACGACTTCTGGAAAGGCCTACCTGAAGATGTACGCACACAGCTTGGTACTATCGTGAAAGAAGTGTCTGAGGCTCGTAACGCTGAATCTTCAAAAGTTAACCTAGCGAACAAAAACAACATCATCGAAGCGGGTGGTGAGGTTCGTACACTGACGCCTGAACAGCGTGAAGCATGGGTAGTTGCACTTCAACCAGTATGGAAGAAGTTTGAAAAAGACATCGGTTCAGACCTTATCGATGCCGCGTTAGCCTCAAACCAATAACACCGCTAAGGGAGTGGCGCGTATTCGTCACTCCTTATTAAAACAATGATAAGCGGAGTCAATTATGGAAAAGCCTCAAATGGAACAACCCAATTCTAGCGAATCAGCACGGGAAACCTCTCTTTTTTCTAAAGTCGGAACAGTTACGGATGTGATTGAAGAGTCATTAATCGCATTTTTTCTTGGTGCCATGACGTTACTCACTTTTGCCAATGTGGTATTTCGATACGCATTCAATGACAACATCTTATGGGCACTGGAACTGACCGTGTTCATGTTTGCTTGGATGGTGTTAGTGGGGGCATCTTATGGCGTTAAAAAACACTTCCACATTGGTGTTGATGTGATCATCAACCTCGCCCCAGAAAAGCTACGCAAAGTGTATGCGCTCATCGCCGTGACCAGCTGCCTAGCGTTTTCGATCTTACTTCTTATCGGTTCTTGGAATTATTGGTACCCATTCGCGACCGATCGCGCATGGTATGAGACCGACGATATTCCAATGCCAGAAATGCTGCAGTTTCTCGCTGACTGGCTGAATGAAGGCGAGCAATACGAGAAATTGCCCCGTTTTATTCCTTATATGGCGCTGCCGATTGGTATGGCAATGTTGACGTTCCGTTTTGCTCAAGTTGCTTACCAAGTCGTCACTGGCAAGCTTGATCGGATGATTGCTGGCCACGAAGCCGAAGAAGAGTTGGATGCGTTGAAAGCGGACGTGCTAGCGGGCTCTGACGAAGATGCGACAGCGGTATTGAATTCGACTTCGCAGAACAAAGTGAATGAGTCGTGTACAAAATCTAACGGTAAGGAAGACTAATCATGGCAATGTTATTTCTATTTTTAATGGTCATTGCGTTCATGTTGGTCGGCGTACCAATTGCAATTTCCCTCGGTTTATCGAGCATACTATTTTTGTTGATGCATTCAGATGCGTCATTGGCTTCTGTCGCACAAACGCTGTTTAATGCCTTTGCTGGCCACTACACACTGTTAGCGATTCCTTTCTTTATTTTGGCCTCTAGCTTCATGTCTACGGGTGGCGTGGCGAAACGTATTATCCGTTTTGCTATCGCGATGGTCGGTTGGTTCCGCGGCGGCTTGGCGATGGCGTCGGTGGTGGCATGTATGATGTTCGCAGCCCTTTCTGGTTCATCTCCGGCAACGGTAGTGGCGATCGGTAGTATCGTTATCGCGGGTATGATCAAAAACGGTTACTCAAAAGAGTTTGCGGCAGGGGTTATCTGTAACGCGGGTACGTTAGGTATCTTGATTCCGCCGTCCATCGTGATGGTGGTTTACGCAGCGGCGACCGATGTATCGGTCGGGCGTATGTTCCTCGGTGGTGTGATTCCTGGTCTGTTGGCGGGTGTGATGTTGATGATCGCTATCTACATCGCAGCACGTATTAAGAAAATTCCGGCCCAGCCATTTGTGGGTTGGGGTGAGATGTTCGCAGCTGCGAAAGATGCGAGTTGGGGCTTGCTACTGATTGTTATTATTTTAGGTGGTATCTACGGCGGTATCTTTACTCCGACAGAAGCGGCGGCAGTGGCCGCGGTGTATGCCTTCTTTATTGCCAACTTTATCTACAAAGATATGGGGCCTTTCGCGGACAAGAAAAACACAAAACCAGCGTTGGTGAAAGTGTTGCAAACCTTCTTCCATAAAGATACCAAAGACACGCTCTATGATGCGGGTAAGCTAACGATCATGCTGCTGTTTATCATTGCCAATGCTCTGATCCTTAAGCATGTTCTGACAGAGGAACGCATCCCTCAAATGATCACAGAATCTATGCTCTCTGCAGGCTTAGGGCCGATCACCTTCTTGATTGTAGTGAACGTTTTACTCTTGATTGGTGGTCAGTTCATGGAGCCATCAGGCTTGTTGATCATCGTAGCACCATTGGTCTTCCCAATTGCAATTGCGCTCGGTATCGACCCAATTCACTTAGGTATTATGATGGTAGTGAACATGGAGATAGGGATGATAACGCCGCCTGTCGGGCTCAATTTGTTTGTGACCGCAGGGGTCGCCAAGATGTCGATGATGAACGTGGTAAAAGCGGCACTGCCTTGGGTCGGCGTGATGTTCTTATTCCTGATTATCGTCACTTACGTGCCGTGGGTATCAACATGGTTACCGACCACATTGATGGGGCCTGAGATCATCACTAAGTAGAGAGTTAAGTCATAACAAAAAGTGAGGAGGTATCATACCTCCTCATCGACATTCTTACCGAAGTATGAATGAGGGTCCTTCTGTTGATAGAGGGCTCTTTTGGCTTCTAATTCGGGTGTATTTAAATCAACATGTTGATCGACGTAATACACCCCATCGATCTCAAACGTATCGGCTATTGAGGGAACTCTTGTTTTCTCACCCATAACCACTCCTTAATAATATTGAAAATGCCTTTAGGTATTTGTAACCAAATGCATCAGTACTCATATTAATTGTAGGAGATCTTACTTATATATCGAATTTAATTTTCATTTTGTCGGTATGATTCTTTCGTTAGTTGGTGTTTTTGCATTTTGTCATAAAGGGTTTTACGTGGGAGTTTTAGCCGCTTCATGGTGTTCTTTATGCTGCCGTTACATTCAATAAGCGCTTGCTTTAACGTGTTTTTCTCAAAATCAGAGACCAGCTTTGCGAGCGACAAGTCTTGGGTTGATTCCGTTGTACTGTCTGATAAATGAGAGAGCTTGCCCAAAAGAACAAAACGCTCGGCTGTATTTCTTAGTTCGCGGACGTTTCCCGGCCAGTCATGAGCTAAAAGCGCGTGCAGTTCCTTTTGTGGAAGGGCTGGGGCTGTTTTGCCGTAACGCGCGGCAGCGACCAATAAAAAGTGGTGGAAGAGTGCAGGAATATCTTCTTGACGAGCTCTTAATGGTGGCAGATCGAGAGTAACGACATTGAGTCGATAATAGAGATCTTGGCGGAAAGTGCCTTCTTCAGCGGCTTTCTTTAGGTCGACTTTAGTGGCCGCAATTACTCGAATGTCTAGAGGGACTAAACCGTTTGAGCCAACCCTTTCGATAACGCGTTCTTGCAATACACGTAATAGTCGAATTTGTGCTTGCATCGGCATGGACTCAATTTCATCTAAGAAGAGAGTTCCGCCTTGAGCAAACTCGAATTTACCCACTCGCTTGCTTTCTGCGCCAGTGAATGCCCCTTTCTCATGACCATAAAGTTCACTCTCAATCAGATTTTCAGGAACTGCGCCACAATTGACCGCGACAAAGTTTTGTTCTCGTCGGCTGCTTTGCTCGTGCAGAGAGCGTGCGACCAACTCTTTGCCGGTGCCTGTTTCACCAAATAACAAAATATCGGCGTTGGTGTCGGCAACGTGAGTGATGATAGACCGTAACTCAGTCATTGATTGCGTGTCACCAATGATCCTTGGCCCCAGTGCTTGGCTAGCTTTGAGTGAACGCTTTAATTCAAGGTTCTCAAGGGTAAGTTGGCGTTTTTCTATCGCTCGTTTGGTGGTTTCTATTAGGCGTTCATTGGCGAAGGGTTTTTCAATGAAGTCGTAGGCGCCGTATTGGATTGCTTGAACCGCCATCGAAATATCGCCGTGACCCGTAATCATAATCACCGGGATCTCTTTGTCTTTGTGCATCACTGTATTGAGCAGATCATGACCGGAAAGCCCGGGTAAACAGATATCAGTGATGATGACGTGAGGTAAGCCGTTTTCTTGAATCGCGAGCAGAGCAGACTCCGCATCGGTAAAGAATGCCGCATCAATGCCAGCGAGCTCAAAGCTCTGTTCAATGGCCATTCTTAGGTCGGATTCATCATCAATGAAATAGACGTAACACATAGTGATTCCTTTACTTCTTTGTTTTCTGATTATCGCTGAGTTTTTTGTTTGTTGGTTTACTTGCTTGTTAAATCGCTAGCTTAATCTCAGTCTGTTGTTTGTTGTTTGTTGTTTGTTGTTTGTTGTTTGTTGTTTGTTGTTTGTGTGGTGGCGCTTTTTCTTACTGTTCTTGTTCAACAAGGGGCAACTCTATGCTGAATCGAGCACCACCTTGAGGGCTGATACCTGTCACGAGTTTGCCGTTGATCCCGCTGATTATTTGTTGAGAAATCGAGAGGCCCAGTCCAAGGCCGTTTTTCTTGGTGGTATGGAAAGGTTCAAAAAAGTGTCCGCTTGAAGGGGAAGTAAAGCCAGGCCCGTTATCATCGATATGAATCAGTAAGGTATTGGCTTGTTGTTGATCAGATTCCCGAATCTCTAACAGAATCGCTAATTGTTTGTCGTCTTGTTGTTCCATTGCCTGAATTGCGTTGGTTAGCAGATTAATGACCACTTGCTCCAGCTGAATGGCATTGGCAAGTACGCAAGCATTAAAGGTTTCAGGGAGTGCGTTGATCTTAACTCGTTCACTCTTAAGTTGTGGTTTCATCAGCTCTTTCGAGGAGAGTAAAATAGGGAGTATTTGCAACGTATGGAGCTCTTCTGCGGTGGATTTTTTGGCAAAGGAGCGAAGCTGATGGCTTATCTTAGCCATGCGATCAGTGAGCGATGATATCCGTGATAGGTTGTCATCCACACGGTCGATTTTGTTTTTCGCAAGAAACACTCGACCATTGTCTGCGTAGCTGCGAATCGCGGCGAGTGGGTTATTCAGCTCGTGGCTGATACCCGCAGACATTTGACCTAAGACCGCCAATTTAGCCGCTTGAATCAGTTCATCTTGCGTTTGTCTGAGTACACGCTCGGTTTCGATACGTTGTTTGATCTCTATATGAAGTTCAGAGGTTCGTTCGAGTACTTGAAACTCAAGTTTTTGCTTGGCTTCAGATTGCAGCCTATCGATTTGAGCGCGTCTTTGTTGTCGATGGTGATTGAGTAGTATCGTCAGATAAATGATTGCAAAGATAAGGCTTAAAATCACAAGGTAAGCAACCAAGTCCCACCAAACTAAGTGGGTTGGAGAAAATACCCGTATGGTGAGTTTCGGTGCGGCTAGCAAGCGTGAAGAGCTAAAAAACTGCTCTTGGACAAGTTGGTGTGGTGACTCAATACGACTGGTGGCACTGTCTAAGTCGCCGGAAAAATGCAGGCTGTCTATTTTTGTATCGAGATACTGCTTGCTTTCTTGAATTCGAGAGTGTTGTTGTTCGCTTAGTGGTTGAAGGCTTTTGAACAGCCACTCAGGCTTGCTCGACATAAAGACAATTTGGTCTTTATCGTCAGCAACAAAAATACTCTGTTTACCTTGCCAACTGGCCTCTATCTGCGATAAATCCATCTTGACAACAATGACGCCAATAATCTCAGCAGCATAGGAGACGGGGTAAGAATAATAGTAGCCTCGCTTTCCTGAGGTTGAGCCCAGTGCAAAGTATTGGTTTTCATTGCCAATAATCGCTTCTTGAAAGTAGGGGCGGAACGCAAAATTACGACCAACAAAAGAACGTGATCGCTTCCAGTTACTGGCAGCAATGGTGGTGCCGAGGCTGTCTAATAGATAGGTGTCGGAGGCTTGAATCACCGAGTTTACGTGTTCTAGGTAACGATTTGTGAGTTCGATTTGCGCAGAGTTACTGGGAGCGTGCAGGGCATCAACCAGCTCTTTGTCTTTTGAAAGCAGCTCTGGAATGTGCGCGAACTTGTCCAATTGATTGGAAATATGGACTGAAAATCGGTCCAGTTGAGATTGGTGATCATGTAATAAACGTTGATGGCTTGTGCTCCAGACCCAGTGACCTCCCACAACCACCAGCAAGCAGTAGGCAATGAGTAGCATTAAAGGGGGGCTCAATACTCGAAACATGAAAGCTCTCCGCTAATTCTCAGTAAAGAATACATCTGTATTTTCTCATTTATGAAAGCAATCTGCGGCCGTTTTTGCTTCATATCGAGAGGCTCAGATTTTGCTAGGTTAAGGCTTTGTAACGGAGATTGTTGAAAAAGTTATCGACTCTGAGGGGTAAAACAAGAGCAAGATCTCTTTTTAAGGTTTTTAGTAAAAAAAGGGCTCGATTCCCTTGAAAAAGTCGCTATTGTCCCCATTTCTGTTGTGCTAAGTGATGTTTTTATCGTTTTTTTATCATTTAGTTGTACGAATTTAGAGTATTCATCATCAAGCAGAGGTGAACGGCTCGACAGAGATTAAACAGATCGCTAGAATGTCGCGTCTAAAATTTCTGTCCTGAGGCTAATCGGAGATACCTTTCTTGTTTTTGAAAACAAGCTTTACAGCTTTTTATCCGTGCGTGAGAACGCCACTTTTAATAAACATGTGAAGAGCGAAGATATCGCTGATTAGTCTGGTGTTTAGTTGAATAATCAATTCAAACATCAATGCTCGATTTTAAATTAGGTGTTCGGATAGAGCACTACACAAGGATGCAGCCAACAACATCGGCTTTTTAATTAAAGCTAAGTTACGGCTCATATGCTCAGATTACTGAGCCAGTTTTGAGGTTTATATAATGCAAGTTACTGTTGAAACGCTAGAAGGCCTAGAGCGCCGTCTTAATATTACTGTTCCTGCTGCTAACATCGAAGATGCTGTTACAGCTGAACTACGCAACATCGCGAAAAACCGTCGTTTCGATGGTTTCCGTAAAGGCAAAGTGCCAATGAAGATGGTTGCTAAAATGTACGGCAAAGCAGTACGTCAAGACGTGATGGGCGAAGTAATGCAACGTCACTTCATCGAAGCGATCGTTAAAGAGAAAATTAACCCAGCTGGCGCACCAACTTTCGCACCAGTTGAAAACAACGAAGGCGCTGACCTAGTATTCAACGCAACTTTTGAAGTTTACCCAGAAGTTGAGCTGAAAGGTCTAGAAAACATCACTGTTGAGAAGCCAGCAGTAGAAGTTAAAGACGCTGACGTTGAAGAGATGATCGAAACGCTACGTAAGCAACAAGCAACTTGGACTGAAGTGGACGCTGCTGCTGAAGCTGGTTCTCGTGCAACTATCGACTTCGTTGGTTCTATCGACGGTGAAGAGTTCGAAGGCGGCAAAGCTGAGAACTTCCCACTAGAGATGGGCGCTGGTCGCATGATCCCTGGCTTCGAAGACGGTATCGTTGGTAAAACAGCAGGTATGGAATTCGAAATCGACGTAAACTTCCCAGAAGATTACCACGCTGAAAACCTAAAAGGTAAAGCGGCTAAGTTCTCTATCAAGCTGAACAAAGTTGAAGCTCGTGAACTTCCTGAACTGAACGAAGAATTCGTTGCTAAGTTCGGTGCAGCTAACGGTGTTGAAGGTCTTAAAGCTGAAGTTCGTAAGAACATGGAGCGTGAGCTTAAGCAAGCTGTTAAGAACCGCATCAAAGAGCAAGCTATCGACGGTCTAGTTAACGAAAACAACATCGACGTACCTTCTGCTCTTATCGATCAAGAAATCGGTGTTCTACGTCAACAAGCGGCTCAACGTTTCGGTGGCAACACTGAAGCTGCTGACCAACTTCCACGTGAGTTGTTCGAAGAGCAAGCTAAACGTCGCGTCGTTGTCGGTCTTCTTCTTGGTGAAGTGATCAAGACTGAAGAGCTAAAAGCTGACGACGAGAAAGTGAAAGCTATCATCGAAGAGATGGCGACAGCATACGAAGATCCAACAGAAGTTATTGCTTACTACGAGCAAAACGAGCAAATGATGAACAACATGCGCAATGTTGCTCTAGAAGAGCAAGCTATTGATGCAATCATCGCTAAAGCTCAAGTTTCTGATAAAGAAGTTAGCTTCAACGAGCTAATGAATCAGCAACCTGCTTAATATAGTAATATCTGACGTAGAAGGTTGACGTACGGTCAACAATTCTGCTAACAATGGTCCGTATGATTTAATCATTCGGGCCATTTATTTTAGGGACATAAGAATATGAGCTACCAAGAAAAAAATACAATGCCATCGATTATGGACGCACTCGTTCCTATGGTGGTTGAACAGAGTTCCCGTGGTGAACGTTCTTACGATATTTATTCTCGTCTATTAAAAGAACGTATCATTTTCTTAACCGGTCAAGTGGAAGACCACATGGCAAATCTTGTCGTGGCTCAACTGCTTTTCTTGGAATCAGAAAACCCAGACAAAGATATCTATCTTTACATCAACTCACCTGGCGGTAGCGTAACAGCAGGCATGTCTATCTATGACACCATGCAGTTCATCAAGCCAAACGTGAGCACAGTATGTATGGGCCAAGCTTGCTCTATGGGTGCATTCTTACTTGCGGGTGGTACTCCAGGTAAGCGTCACGTGCTTCCAAACTCACGCGTCATGATTCACCAGCCACTTGGCGGTTTCCAAGGGCAAGCGTCTGATATTCAAATTCATGCGCAAGAGATCCTAACGATCAAACAAAAGCTAAACAAACTATTGGCAGAGCATACCGGTCAGCCTCTAGAAGTTGTTGAGCGTGATACGGATCGTGATAATTTTATGTCTGCTGATCAAGCAGTAGAATACGGTTTGGTGGATTCAGTTCTTAATCACCGCGGTCAATAATTGCCGGGCAATTGTTTGACGCAAAGTGATTCAAATTGATATACACTCAAACATAAAGAGTAAAGGCTAAGAGGTTAGCGAATGACAGATAAAAGCAAAGAGGGTAGTAGCGGTAAACTGCTTTACTGCTCTTTCTGTGGCAAAAGCCAACACGAAGTTCGCAAGTTAATCGCAGGTCCTTCTGTTTACATTTGTGATGAATGTGTCGATCTTTGTAACGACATTATTCGTGAAGAAATTAAAGATGTTCTTCCTAAGAAAGAATCAGAATCGTTGCCAACGCCGCGTGAGATTCGAGAGCATCTTGACGACTATGTAATCGGTCAAGAATACGCGAAGAAAGTGCTAGCAGTTGCAGTATATAATCACTACAAGCGTTTGCGTAACGGTGATACGACAGCTGAAGGCGTAGAGCTAGGTAAGAGTAACATTCTTCTTATTGGTCCTACGGGTAGTGGTAAAACACTGCTGGCTGAAACATTGGCTCGTTTCCTAGACGTCCCTTTCACAATGGCAGATGCAACGACACTAACCGAAGCGGGTTATGTGGGTGAAGATGTTGAAAACATCATCCAGAAGTTGCTTCAAAAATGTGATTATGACGTAGCAAAAGCGGAACGCGGCATTGTTTACATCGATGAAATTGATAAAATTTCTCGTAAAGCTGAAAACCCATCAATCACACGTGACGTGTCTGGTGAAGGTGTACAGCAAGCGCTGTTAAAACTTGTTGAAGGTACTGTGGCTTCAGTTCCACCTCAAGGTGGTCGTAAGCATCCACAGCAAGAGTTCTTGCAAGTGGACACATCTAAGATCCTATTCATCTGTGGCGGTGCGTTTGCCGGCCTAGATAAAGTGATTGAGCAACGTGTAGAAACAGGTTCAGGTATCGGATTTGGCGCTGAAGTGCGTTCTAAAGATGAAACGAAGACTATCGGTGAATTGTTCACTCAAGTAGAACCTGAAGATCTCGTGAAGTATGGTCTTATCCCTGAGTTCATCGGTCGTCTACCTGTTACAACAACACTGACGGAGCTTGATGAAGAAGCGCTAATCCAAATCCTGTGTGAGCCAAAGAATGCACTGACAAAACAGTATGCAGCACTATTTGAGCTTGAGGATACAGAGTTAGAATTCCGCGAAGATGCACTACGTGCCATTGCTAAGAAAGCGATGAACCGTAAAACAGGTGCTCGTGGTCTACGCTCTATTTTGGAGGGTGTTCTACTAGAAACCATGTACGAACTGCCATCTTCAACAGATGTGAGCAAGGTTGTGATTGATGAGGCAGTAATTAATGGTGAGTCAGAACCACTATTGATTTACAGCAACTCAGACAATCAAATGGCTGTTGCTGAGTAGGTCTTTTTTAGACGACACACTCAAATCGAAAAAGGAGGTAAGCAATTACCTCCTTTTTTTATTCTTCCATTGAATCCAGTCGTTTAAGCCCCATATACTGCTTTATAAGTTAAAGCGGAAGAGAGAAATATATGAACTTGGAACGTTCCGAGCGTATCGAAATCCCCGTGCTACCTCTACGTGATGTAGTGGTTTACCCACACATGGTTATTCCATTATTTGTCGGTCGTGAAAAATCGATTACTTGCCTTGAATCGGCAATGGAAGCGAACAAACAAGTACTACTTGTCGCGCAGAAAGAAGCGGACACTGATGAGCCTTCAATCGACGACCTATTTAATGTAGGTACAGTTGCTACTATTCTTCAGCTACTCAAGCTCCCGGATGGTACGGTAAAAGTACTTGTCGAAGGTCAGCAGCGTGCAAAAATTCACCAATTCAAAGAGAGTGAGTTTTTCTTAGCCGATGCCGAATACGTTGTTACTTCAGAACTTGACGAAAAAGAACAAGAAGTGGTGGTTCGCAGTGCGATCAATCAATTCGAAGGCTTTATTAAGCTAAACAAAAAGATTCCGCCAGAGGTTCTAACGTCTCTGAACGGTATTGATGAGGCGGCTCGCCTTGCTGATACCATTGCCGCGCACATGCCACTTAAATTGGTCGACAAGCAGCACGTTCTAGAAATTTTAGATGTCACTGAACGTTTGGAATTTTTAATGGGCCAAATGGAGTCAGAAATTGACATCCTGCAAGTTGAAAAACGCATCCGTGGCCGCGTTAAGAAGCAAATGGAAAAGTCTCAGCGCGAGTACTACCTGAATGAGCAAATGAAAGCGATTCAGAAAGAACTGGGCGAGATGGATGACGCACCCGATGAGTTCGAGACTCTCAAGAAGAAGATCGAAGATTCGAAGATGCCTCAAGAAGCTCGTGAGAAAACTGAGCAAGAACTGCAAAAACTGAAAATGATGTCGCCAATGTCTGCTGAAGCAACAGTAGTACGTAGCTACATTGATTGGATGGTTGGCGTTCCTTGGGCTAAGCGTTCAAAGGTTAAAAAGAATTTAGCGAAAGCGGAAGAGATCTTAAACGAAGATCACTACGGCTTGGAGCGTGTTAAAGAACGTATTCTTGAGTACTTGGCAGTACAAAACCGTATCAACAAGCTAAAAGGTCCAATCCTTTGTCTTGTCGGTCCTCCTGGTGTCGGTAAAACCTCGCTAGGTCGTTCGATTGCAGCGGCAACGGGCCGTAAATACACTCGTATGGCACTGGGTGGTGTACGTGACGAAGCGGAAATCCGCGGTCACCGTCGTACGTATATCGGTTCACTTCCGGGTAAATTAATCCAGAAAATGTCGAAAGTTGGCGTTAAGAACCCACTGTTCCTATTAGATGAAATCGATAAGATGTCTTCTGATATGCGTGGCGACCCATCTTCAGCGCTGCTAGAAGTACTCGATCCTGAGCAAAACAACGCATTCAACGATCACTATCTAGAAGTCGATTACGATCTGTCTGATGTGATGTTTGTTGCAACATCGAATTCGATGGACATACCGGGTCCACTGTTGGACCGTATGGAAGTGATTCGCCTGTCGGGCTACACCGAAGATGAAAAGCTGAACATTGCTAAGAGCCACTTATTGGACAAGCAAGTTCAACGCAACGGTCTTAAGCCTCATGAGATTGAAATTGAAGACTCGGCAATTATCGGCATCATTCGCTATTACACACGTGAAGCGGGTGTACGTAATCTAGAACGAGAGATCTCTAAGATCTGTCGTAAAGCCGTGAAAAATATCTTACTAGACAGTAGCCTCAAGTCTGTGACGGTTAACATGGATAACTTGAAAGAGTATCTGGGCGTTCAACGTCATGACTTTGGCAAGGCCGATGAGAGCAACCGTATTGGTCAAGTAACGGGTTTAGCGTGGACTCAAGTGGGTGGTGACCTGCTGACTATCGAAACGGAATCAATGCCAGGTAAAGGTAAGTTAACGCAAACCGGTTCTCTTGGCGATGTGATGAAAGAGTCGATTCAAGCGGCCATGACCGTAGTTCGTTCTCGCGCTGAAAACCTGGGTATTAACTCCGACTTTTACGAGAAGCGTGATATCCATGTTCATGTTCCGGAAGGGGCAACACCAAAAGATGGTCCTAGCGCGGGTATCGCCATGTGTACGGCACTGGTGTCTAGCTTAACGGGCAATCCTGTGAAAGCTGAAGTCGGAATGACGGGTGAAATAACCTTACGTGGTGAAGTGTTGCCTATTGGTGGCTTGAAAGAAAAACTGCTTGCAGCGCACCGTGGCGGCATCAAAACCGTCTTGATTCCAAAAGATAACGAGCGTGATTTGGAAGAAATTCCTGACAATGTCATTGCTGACTTACAAGTGATCCCAGTCCAATGGATTGATGAAGTGCTTAAGGTCGCGCTAGAACGAGATCCGTCTGGGGTCGAGTTTGACGTGAAAAAATAGTGATGCATAGCAAAAATAAGTAAAGAATTACGCTGATAGCCTCAAAAAGGCTTGTCAGCGTTTTTTTTGGACGCTAAGTTATTCCACTAAGGCGGCAACCCCTTTTTTAATAAGGCTTGCGGCTAAATTAAAACCAAAATGGAACGTACAGTCATCAATAAATCTTCACAGATGACACATAGGGGAAAAACAGTGAATAAAACACAACTAGTAGAATCAATCGCAGAAAACGCAGATCTTTCTAAAGCTTCAGCGGGTCGCGCTCTTGACGCTTTCATCGAAGCCGTTGGCACAACACTACAATCAGGCGACCAAGTAGCACTTGTTGGCTTTGGTACTTTCAGTGTTCGTACTCGTGCTGCTCGCACTGGCCGTAACCCAAAAACAGGTGATGAGATCCAAATCGCAGAAGCGAAAGTACCTGGCTTTAAAGCGGGTAAAGCACTAAAAGATGCATGTAACTAATTTTACTGCCAAACCTTGAACTTGATGAGAGGAAGGCGCAGTAACATGCGTTTACTGTTTGAAAAATGATGTTTCATTCTTAAACAGTATATGTGCAAAGCACATTGAACTTATTTAAATTATGCGCATCCTACTGATGCGCATTTCTTTTTCTGATAATATCGCGTGAATAGACTTTTATTTTGAAGCCAATGCTTCATATCCGGAGAGCACTTAAATTATGATGGATCGATTACGCGAAGGCGTGAATGGCATCGCGGTAAAAATTATCCTTGGGTTGATTATCCTGTCATTCGTATTTGCCGGTATAGGCAGTTACATCACCGGTGGCAGTAACAACGCAGCAGCTAAAGTTGGCAACACAGAAATTGCTCGTGGTGAGTTTGAGCAAGCGTATCAAAATGAACGCAATCGCATGCAATCTCAATTGGGCGATTACTTTGCTCAAATGCTTGCCGACCCAGCATACGTAGAGTCTTTTCGTAAATCCGTTCTTGATCGTATGGTCAATGATGCTCTACTACAACAGCAAGCTGAGGCTCTAGGCTTAAGAATCAGTGATGCTCAAATCCGCACAACGATTTTAGAAATGCCTCAATTCCAAACCGCGGGTCAATTTGACCAAGACGTGTACCAAGCGGCATTACGTCGTGCAGGTTTCAGTGCAGAAAGCTTCGCTGAATACATGCGTCGCGACCTCATGCGCAATCAACTTGTGACGGCCCTACAAGGCAGTGAATTCGCTCTTCAAGGTGAGATCGATGCTCAGAGCAAGCTTATTGCCCAAACTCGTGATATTCGCACGGTGAGCCTTTCGGTTGCTGATCTAGCAAAAGGTATCAAGCTGACTGACGAACAGATCGAACAGTATTACAATGAAAACCCTCAGGCATACACTCGCCCAGAGCAAGCTAAGGTGTCTTACATTGAACTGTCATCTGAAGCGCTAAAATCACAGATTAAAATTAGCGATGAAGAAGCTCAAAAATATTACCAAGAGCATCTAGACAAGTACTCAACGGCAGAGCAGCGCAAAGTTAGTCACATCCTTGTTCAAGGTGATGATAAAGCGAAAGCTCAAGCGATCCTTGATGAGTTAAATGGTGGGGCTGACTTTGCTAAGTTAGCAAAAGAGAAATCTGACGACTTCGGCAGTGCAGATGCAGGTGGTGACCTAGGTTGGATTGAACGTGATGTTATGGACCCAGCCTTCGAAAAAGCGGCTTTTACGCTAAAGAATGTTGGTGACACGACGGGTTTAGTTAAATCTGAATTTGGTTATCACATCATCAAATTAGATGCATTAAAAGCACCTAAGATTAAGCCTTACAAAGACGTTGCTGCAGAGATCAAACAAGAAATGCTTGATCAGCATGCTGTAGATGAATTCTACGAAAAGCAAACTCAACTCGAAAAAGTCGCGTTTGAATTCCCAGACTCTTTAGATGATTCGGCTAAAGCTATCAACGCGAAAATCGTAACAACGGATTTCATTTCTCAAGCTGATGCACCGGAACTGTTGAAAACACCTGCGGTAATGCAAGCTATCTTGACTCCTGAAGTGAAAGAAGATGGTCTAAACTCAGAAGTTATCGAAGTGGCTCCTGAGCACGTGATTGTTGTTCGCGTAGAAGATACTCGTGACGAGGTGGTTCTACCTTTAGAAGAAGTTAAAGCCCAGGTTGTGGCGGCATTGTCTGCTGAAAAAGCGGAGCAACAAGCGGTTGAGCTCGGTGATTCTCTTGTGAAGGAACTTAAGCAAGGTAATAAAGCACCATTAGCGGCTAATCATCTAGAGTTTTCTGAAGTTAAAACGATAGATCGTAATTCTCCATTAGCGGCCTCTGTCTTCGCTCTACCTAAGCCAGAGAAAGGACAAGTTGTGTTCGGTCAATCTAAAGATCAGGACGGTAATATCATTGTGGTTGAGCTTTCTAAAGTAACAGCTCAAATCAACCCGGCTTACAGCACTCAAATTGGTGCTCAATTAGAGCGAGTTGGGAATCAACAAGATCTGACCAATATATTAAACGTACTGCGTAAAAACACGGACATTGAATACTACGTTGTGGGTCAAGGTCAGTAATGGTTTGATGACTCAGTAGCAGGAATGATGTGATAGCTTGTTACTGAGAGTCAAAGCAAGACCTTTGCTTTATAAATTAGGTTTATTCGATAAATCAAATTTGTGAACTAGCAAACACCCAGATGAAAACAAGATGTCTAACAAAGCGGGTCACTCAAGTGACCCGCTTTATTTTTGTCTAGTCATTGTGTTATCTGCCGCGATAAATGCATACGTTACCTTTTTTAAACAAAGGAGCGGTTTATGCGCACAATATATTCAACATTACTTCTTTCATTCCTGATGACCATCAATTTTGCCGTATTAGCTGAGAGCCCAACCAAGGCCGAGCTTTATGATGGCATTGAGGTCACCGTTAATATCAATACCGCGACAGCAGAGGAGCTCTCTGCACTGTTGGTTGGTGTGGGTGACAAGAAAGCTCAAGAGATCGTTGATTATCGAGAGCAGCATGGTGCATTTATAGCCGCGAGTGATTTGGCGAATGTGAAAGGAATTGGCGAAGCTACGGTCGAAAAAAATCGTGATCGAATTCAACTCTAATTTAAGAGCATGAAAAGGTTACTTTCTACCCGGCAACCATAACCACACAGCCATGAAGCCTCCTGTAATCGCGCCAGCTAGGTGGGCTTCAATGGCCACTCGAGCACCAATCAGTGCGGCAGTGGTACTCGAAGGGCCAACAAAGTGTTCCCAAGCGATCTTAGCGACTAATCCCAACACGAGTAGCCAACTGGATTTCCTACCGTTTAAAGCCTCTCTGAGCGCGAATAAGCCAAACAGTCCATGTAAGGTGCCAGATAGCCCCACATAGATTTGAATGCTTGAAAATAACAGCGCTAACCCAGTGGTGAAACTAATGACGAGTAAACCAAGCGTGAGTTGTTTTTTACTCGGTTGAAACAGATAGCTGATGATCCACAAGCCGGCTAGGTTTATCAGAAGGTGTGAGTAGTTGGTATGTGAAAAGTTTCCTGTTAGGATCCGCCACCATTGCCCATCGGCAATTGCATGGTTATCCCAAACGACCCAAGTTTGTATTGGCTCAAGTTGGAATAAGACGCATAAAAGTGAAGTGAACATTAAAACAGGGTACACATTAAATCCATGTCTCGTTATTGCCCCCAATGCAGCAAAGCGTTGAAAGCTTGTATTTGTCAGTGGGTGACACCACTCGAATCGAATGTTGAGCTTATCATTCTTCAGCATCCATCAGAAGAGCATCGTCCGATGGGAACGGCGCGTATCCTCTCTTTATCTTTAAATAACAGCGTGACGATTGTCGGGGAAGACTTTTCTCACAATGAACAGTTGAATGCGTTGCTGGATGATCAACATTACCAACATGTGATTTTATACCCAAGTGAACACTCTGTGTCGGTTGAATCTATGACACACCCAAGTAAGCCACTGCGAGTGATTTTATTGGATGGGACATGGAAGAAGGCATTCAAGATGTGGCAGGTGTCGCGTAACTTGCACTCGTTGAGTACGGTTCACTTACCCAAAGCTCTCAAGGGTAACTATCGAATTCGCAAAGCTCCTAGTGAAAACAGCCTTTCAACTGTCGAAGCTGGCTATCATTTATTGAGCTTGTTGGAAAGTGATGGCGATTTTAGCTCGCTGTTAACGGCATTCGATCAAATGATTCAGTTTCAAATCAATCAAATGCCGCCAGGTGTTTTCGAGAAAAATTACTTAGATTAAGGCGCTTTAGTCGAGCGAGCCAGCAATCAAAACTCGCTATGAGCCGAAAACAGTTGTTGATGCATTTTTTGTGCAAGGTCATCGGTCATCGGTCATCGAGGAGACGTAATCGGCAATTACGCGCATTTTTCTTGAATCGTCTTGGTGTTGTAACCATTGCCTCTTGATAGGGAGCGGTAATAAACGTTCTGGATCGGCGCTGAATGCTTCAAACATGTCCATAATGATCTGTTGGCCTTTGTACTCAATAATTTGAACTTGAGGAACTTGGATAACAAACTCGCTAACAAAGTGTTTTAGCCTATCAAGTGTGCCGTCCATGCTCGGTTCAAGCTCAGCATTGTATGCCAATAGCACATTCTCAAAGTTGGCATCCACTCGCTTAATCGAGATACTGGTTAACAGTGCGTTGACTATCCCGCCAATCGCATCCTTTCGACGATACTGTTCACCAGAGAACAGCATCTCAGTAATCGAATCTAGGTGTTCACAAATCCAAGGAGCGGCCATCTCTTTCAGTTGAGGATAAGCTGATTCGACCCATTGAGTTTTGGTGACAGAACCAAGCACAATCGCATCTTCTAAATCGTGCACGCCATACGCGATGTCATCAGCCAACTCCATGATCGAACAATCAAGTGATTTGTATTTGGTTTTGTTGTGTTCAAGTGGCTCGGTGTGTAATTTTCTTTTCTGTTTTAGAAGTTGCTGGTCGTTGCTTGAAAGCGGCTTAAGTACCCAATTAAACAGCGCTTGATCATGATCGTAGATGCCTTTGGCTGGCATCCAATCTTTGGCTCGGAGCTGTCGTTGATGCTTTACCGGTTCAGATTGAGACTTAGCTTGAACTTCGCTCAACAGAGAAGGGTACTTAATGAGACCGAGCAGAGTGCGTCGAGACAGATTCATCCCGTGATGTTCGGTATAAGGTTCGAGCTGCGTGACAATACGAAACGTTTGGGCATTGCCCTCAAAACCGCCGTGGTCACGCATCATGTAATTCAGTGCGACCTCCCCGCCATGCCCATAAGGAGGGTGACCAATGTCGTGCGCTAAACACAATGAATCAATCAAACTGTCTGAGGGTAATAAGTCTCGAAACTCGGGTTGTTTTTTTTTCAACTGAGCGACAATGCCAGTCCCAAGTTGTGCAGCTTCCAGCGAATGGGTCAGCCGAGTGCGGTGGAAATCATTGATCGTGGTGCCATGGATTTGGGTTTTTGCTTGTAGGCGACGAAAGGCTGCTGAGTGAAGTATGCGTGCACGATCGCGTTGGTACGGGCTACGGTGGTCATCACGTCTTATTTTATGCTCATCGTCGTTTCGATGTTGCCATTCTTGTTCGAGTTCAAATATGGGGTCGAGTTGGACTGTCAAAATAGCACCTATCAATCTGATTTAATTCGCCAATGACACTCAAGTTATACCCAGCTAGCTAATTTCGTCTAGTGATAATTCAAAACTTGGTGCAAAAGTGGTAAGGAAATAATCCATTTCTGGGCTTTTACGCTGTTCGAGTGTTTCTTCCAATCGTCGTTTAGCTTGTTCGTATTCGTGATTGCCCGCACTGAGTTCTTCCAAGCATTTTAAGTAAGCACAGATGGTATCGGCCTGCTTAACGATGCTTTGCTCTTCTTTACTCGCGGTTCCAGATATTAAGAATGGAGCGAAGTCGTCTTGGAACTCTTTTGGCAACATTGACAGCAGCCTTTGTTCTGCGGCAGCTTCTATCTTCTTATACTCTTGCGCGATGTCGGGATTGTAGTATTTAACTGGCGTCGGTAAATCCCCCGTTAGCACTTCGCTGGTGTCGTGGTACATGCCAAGCAGTGCAATGTGCTCGGGGTTAAGCTGACCATCGAACTTCTTGTTTTTGATGAGCGCCAAAGCGTGTGCCACGAAAGCAACCTGTAGGCTATGTTCTGAAATGTTCTCGCTTGAGATTGATCGCATCAAAGGCCAACGTTGAATCAGCTTCATACGTGCGAGATGGGCAAAGAAATGGCTTTGTTGCATAAGAGTCCTTTCGAAAAATTTTCCACTCGTATTTTGTGTTTACACAGGCATACGAGACAGCGGATACAAAAAAGGCTCCCAAACAGGAGCCTTTTAAGCATAGAAGTGATTGATTACAAGTTAAAGTCTTTTAAAACAGCAAATTGTAGCCATCTTTCTTTGTGCTCATTAACCTTCGATGAGGTCGTCTTGGCTGTAAGTCTGTAAGAAGCGCTCTAGACGACCAATCGCGATTTCCAGATCTTCAATGTGTGGCAGAGTCACAATGCGGAAGTGGTCCGGTTTCGGCCAATTGAAGCCGGTACCTTGAACCAGTAGCACCTTCTCTTGCTTAAGGAGGTCGAGCACAAACTTCTGATCGTCTTTGATGTTGTACATGTTAGTGTCAATCTTAGGGAACAGGTACATCGCGCCTTTCGGTTTCACACAAGAAACACCAGGGATTTTATTGATCAGCTCCCATGCGCGATCGCGTTGTTCAAGCAGTCGACCACCTGGAAGAATCAGCTCATTGATACTCTGGTAACCACCGAGTGCGGTTTGGATAGCGTGTTGCATTGGCACATTGGCACATAAACGCATCGAGGCCAGCATTTCTAGCCCTTCTATATAGCCTTTTGCTAGGTGTTTAGGACCGGTTAAGAACATCCAACCGCCACGGAAACCACACACACGGTAAGCTTTAGACAGGCCATTGAACGTGACCATTAGCACATCTTCAGCAAGCGTAGCGACGGAAGTATGCACGGCACCATCGTAAAGTACTTTGTCGTAGATCTCATCCGCGAAGATGATCAAACCATGTTCACGAGCAATTTCGACAACTTGCAGTAGGAAATCACGGCTGTATACCGCACCCGTTGGGTTATTCGGGTTGATCAGTACGATGCCGCGCGTCTTTGGTGAAATCTTCGCGCGCATGTCGTCTAGGTCTGGATACCAATCGGCATCTTCATCACACATATAGTGAACCGGTGTACCACCAGAAAGCGCAACAGACGCTGTCCATAGGGGGTAATCCGGAGCGGGAACTAAGATTTCATCGCCATTATCAAGTAGCGCCTGCATCGACATAACGATAAGCTCTGATGCCCCGTTGCCAATGTAAACGTCTTCTACATCAAGGTTACGTAGACCTTTTTTCTGATAGTGCTGCACAACCGCTTTACGAGCGGAATAGATGCCTTTTGAGTCACAGTAACCTTGCGATGTTGGAAGGTTACGGATTACGTCAACAAGGATTTCATCAGGGGCGTCAAAACCAAATGGGGCGGGATTCCCAATGTTAAGCTTTAGTATTTTATGTCCTTCTTCCTCCATGCGTTTAGCATGTTTGAGTACAGGCCCTCTTATTTCATAGCATACGCTGTTGAGTTTTGACGACATCCCGATATTTTGCATTGCCGATTTCCTGAAATTAATTTAAATACTTTATTAAAGTACCGCAAAATAGGGTTTGATAGAATAAAAATCTGATAAATACCGTATTTTAGTAATCACTGTTTTCTGAATTTTAAAGAATCACTTTCTTTGTTGTTGGCTAAGATGAATAAAGGGTCAGGATCGGTTAAAATCAGAGGAATGTTGAAAAGACAAAGTACAATCTTGATCTAAGTGGGTGCAGCCCATAAAGTATCAAATTGATATAATAATAATTTAGATGTGAACGAGGTCGATTTGTCACATTTCCAGCAAACTATCTCCGCTTTGATTGAGCGAGTAAAAAATGCCCAAGCAAGCGAAGTGCGTTGTGTTGAAGTTCTAACGCAAAAACCATCGTTTGCATGTATTGAATGGCTTCATGCTCAACCGCTCTTTCCGAAGTTTTACTGGCAGTCACGCGACACTCGTGAAGAGATTGTCGCACTCGGACAGTTGCATACCTTTTCTGATCCAGCTCCAGCCTATGCTATTCTTGGTGAAGATCAACGGATCTGGGGGGGGCGCTCGTTTGACGGGCATACTGCAAAAAACCGCCGTTGTATGGAGTCGTTTTTCTTTCTTCCTCAGGTTGAATTGATTCGCTTTGACAACACTTGGTCACTCGCGGTTAACTTATCTCCCGATCGTGTAGCTTCGATCAATGCATTAAATAAGCTTTCTGTTGAAGCCGCGATATTGGCGCCACTGACGGCTCATATCAAGCAGATTAATCATGTTCCAGAACGAGAACAGTGGGGGGGCTTAGTCGATAAAGTGCTGAAAGGCATCAGCGATGAAGAGTACAAAAAAGTGGTTTTGGCTCGTAAAACCACGCTACAGCTTGATGCTCCTATTTGCGCCGCTCAACTGCTTAAAGCCAGCTATCTGCAAAACCATCATAGCTTCCACTTTATGTTGGTATTGGATTCCAAACACAGCTTTATTGGCTCAACGCCAGAGCGTCTATACAGTAGACATGGTACTGAACTCGATACTGAAGCGCTTGCTGGGACCATTGGTCGTGGTGTCAACGCAACCGAAGATATGGAGTTAGCCAGCTGGCTTTCTCAAGACAGCAAAAACCTCAATGAAAACCAGTATGTGGTCGACGATATCATTGAGCGTCTTACGCCTTACTCCCAATCGGTGAATGTTGAAAAAGAGGCTCGTCTGGTTCGTTTGCGCAAGGTCCAACATTTAAAACGCAATATTCACGCGCTGCTTCATTCGGGAGTTAATGGTGTCCAGTTGTTGAGTTCATTACAGCCGACGGCTGCAGTAGCAGGCTTACCTCGTAAAGAAGCGATGGACTTCATACTTGAACATGAACCCTTTGCAAGGGGATGGTATGCAGGCTCCGTGGGTTATATCAGTCATCAGCGAGCGGAATTCTGTGTCGCGATTCGCAGTGCCTTGGTTGTAAACGATCAAGTACAACTGTTCGCGGGTGCTGGGATTGTGCCAGGGTCGATCGCTGAACATGAGTGGCAAGAGTTGAACAAGAAGACGTCGACTTTGCTCAGTTTAATTTCCGACCACCCACCATTAGGTGTGGCGTCATGAATCACGACCAAGCCGTATTAAATAGAGTTTGGTGCCACACGTTACTTGAAGAACTTGTACGCAATGGTGTTGAGCATGTATGTGTTGCGCCAGGCTCTCGTTCCACCCCGTTAACGCTTGAAGCCGAAGCCAACCCCAAGTTAACCTTACACACACACTTTGATGAGCGTGGTCTCGGATTCTTAGCTTTAGGCATAGCAAAAGCCAGCAACAGCCCCGTGGTCGTGATTGTGACATCGGGTACTGCGGTTGCGAATTTATTGCCTGCGACGGCTGAATCTGGGCTGACACGAGAGAAGCTGATCTTGCTGACCTCTGATAGACCGATCGACTTGGTTGATTGTGGTGCCAATCAAGCGATTCAACAGCATGGTATCTTCTCCAACCATGTTGAAACAGCGTTAAACCTACCAAGCCCAACCACACAAGTTTCTTTGAACTGGCTCCTGACATCGGTTGATAACGCACTCGCCAAGCAACGCAGTGTCGGTGGTGCCATTCACATCAATTGCCCGTTTCCAGAACCGCTCTATTCAAACAATAGCGTTGAGATGTATGGCGAATACACAGCCAGTATTGCAAGATGGAAAGCATCGGCAAGTCCATACTCTAATCGGTGTCTGCCTAATAATTTGCATACTCAACCTGTCGTCGCGGGTGATTATGTTGCGCGAAAAGGTGTCATAATTATTGGTTCTATCGACAATGCAGCGGCGAGAAAAGCGAAACAGTTCGCTTGTGCATTGGGCTGGCCTATTTTTTGTGACCCGCAATCCGGCGTGAGCAGTGATTGGAAGCATTATGATCTTTGGTTGCAGAGTGACTCAGTTAAAGATCAACTTAACTCGTGTGATTTCATTCTTCAATTCGGTGAGCGTATCGTTTCTAAGCGATTGAACCAATGGATTAAGTCACAAGCCGCTTCATTTGATTGCACGCAATATGTTGTGGTTTCACCTGATGCGCACCGTATAAACCAAGATCATCTCCCGCAAACTCATATTGTTGCCAATATTGAGTCATGGATAACCGAACAACACCTACCAACCTTATTAGGCCAACATGCGGGTTGGGGGGCGTCTTTAATCGAGGTGGCAAATTCTGTTCAGCAACTGGCACTCGCGCAAATATCCAATAATGACCAGTTGACGGAACTGAGTGTGGCAGTCGACTTGTCGTCTAGACTAAAAGACAGAGAGCTGTTTGTGGGAAACAGCTTGATGGTAAGGCTGGTGGATATGCTGTCGTCTATATCTGCGAATCAAGTTTACAGTAATCGTGGCGCATCGGGCATTGATGGGTTGGTGGCAACGGCTGCGGGTGTGGTGAAAGCCAACCAGAACCCGTTATTGATGTTGATTGGCGATACCTCTTTGCTCTACGATCTCAACTCACTGGCTCTGCTGACTCATCATTTAACGCCAGTGGTTATTGTGGTGACCAACAATGACGGCGGTGCGATTTTTGATTTATTGCCGGTACCAGAGCAACAGAAGCAGTCACTTTATCAAATGCCTCATGGTTTTAGCTTTGAACATGCCGCAGCGCAATTCCAACTTGGTTACGCAGCCCCAGAAACCTTGAACGGCTATCAAAACATCATTGAACAACACTTCGAAAAGGGTCAGGGGACCTTGCTCGTGGAAGTTAAAACGCCTCCCGAACAAGCGTCTACTTTGCTGAAACAATTCAGTTTAATGCTCACCGAGGCATTAGCCTAAGGACTTTACATGCTCTACTCCAATTATTACCCAGCGGTACAAGAATCTTCTGGCAAACCTTTACTTGTTTTTTTACATGGTTTACTTGGAAGCGCGGATGATTGGAGTGCATGTCGTCCATTCCTTGCAGACTTTCCTCTGCTTTGCATCGATTTACCTGGGCACGGACAAAGTCGTTTTACCGATCCGGTCGGGTTTGAGCATTGCTGTAAGAAAATTGTCCAATGTATAACCTCTCAACTGGCACTCAACAATCTTCCTGCCGATTATCCAATCGTGGTGATTGGGTATTCGATGGGTGGAAGGCTTGCCATGTATGGGGTGACAAGCCCTTGCTTCGAGACGCTCAACCTAAAGAAAGTCATTATTGAAGGCGGCAACTTTGGCTTGGAATGCGAAGAAGAAAGAGCACAAAGGTTAGTACATGATACGCAGTGGGCTGTTCGCTTTGCGCAGCAGTCGATCGAAGATGTTTTAGACGATTGGTATCAACAAAGCGTCTTTTCTTCACTAAATCATGAGCAAAGACAAACTTTGGTTATAAAGCGTAGTGGTAACCTTGGAGTATCCGTCGCAAATATGTTGTTATCTACTTCATTGGCTAAGCAACCGGATTTACGTGCCACATTGAAATCTCATGAGCATTTATTGCATTATGTATGTGGGGAAAAAGATCGTAAATTCATGGAGCTAGCAGAGAATAGTGGCTTTGAATATAGCCAGGTAAATCACGCTGGGCATAATGTACATTTTGAACAACCCGAGCTGTTTTCAAACCTGATCATTCAATGTATTACCAGTCATCACTGAACTGATTGAACGATTATTTCGTACTAAACGCGATTAAAATATGAGCAACACCGTCACGACTATTCGTTAGTCGTGCCCTCTAATAGAACAATGGAAATCACCATGGCTAAAACAGTAGGCATCACAGAAGAAGAACTTTACGCAGCCGTTAACTGGCGCGATGAGAGCAGTCAATTTGAAGATATTCAGTACCACAAATCAGATGATGGTATTGCCAAAATCACGATTGCTCGCCCTCAAGTGCACAATGCGTTCCGTCCACAAACCGTTAAAGAGATGATCAATGCTCTGGCTGATGCGCGTTATGACGAGAAGGTTGGTGTTATCATTTTAACGGGCCTTGGTGAGAAGGCGTTCTGTTCTGGTGGTGACCAAAGTATTCGTGGTGACTACGGCGGCTACCAAGATGATTCAGGTACACACCACCTGAACGTACTTGATTTCCAACGTCAAATTCGTACTTGTCCAAAGCCTGTAATTGCTGCGGTATCGGGTTGGGCAGTCGGTGGCGGTCATGTACTTCACATGATGGCAGACCTGACTATTGCGGCTGAAAACGCACAGTTTGGTCAAACGGGTCCAAAAGTGGGGTCATTCGATGGCGGTTGGGGCGCGTCTTACATGGCTCGTATCGTTGGTCAAAAGAAAGCGCGTGAAATCTGGTTCTTGTGTCGCTTTTACGATGCTCAAGAAGCACTGGACATGGGCCTTGTAAACACCGTTGTTCCTGTTGCTGACCTAGAAAAAGAGACCGTTCGTTGGTGTCGTGAAGTTCTACAACACAGCCCAATGGCACTGCGTTGCTTGAAAGCGGCACTGAACGCGGACTGTGATGGTCAAGCCGGTCTGCAAGAGTTGGCAGGTAATGCAACCATGATGTTCTACATGACAGAGGAAGGCCAAGAAGGCCGCAACGCATTCAATGAGAAACGTCGACCTGACTTCGACAAATTCCCGCGTAACCCATAGTCTTGCTCCTGTTCAAAATGAGTCGCTAATAGCGGCTCGTTTTATTTTGATGCTCCCTCGCTTTTAGGACATTTTATGAACTCAATGAATTCTCAGCGTCACGCTAAACTTTACCGTTATCAATTGCCTATGGATAGTGGCGTGATTCTTCGTGACAATAAGTTGAACGAACGCGTTGGTTATATCATCCAACTTGAGTGTGATGGTAAAACGGGTTTTGGTGAAGTCGCACCTTTACCGGGGTTTAGCCAAGAAGATGCAGAGCAAGCCGGTATTCAGCTTCAACATCAATTAGAGCTTTGGATTAACCATAACCCTCAAACACCACTTGATGAATTATATCCTTCTGTTGCCTTCGGTTTTTCGATGGCGATGATGGAATTACGAGGCGATCTTAACGTTGAAGGTAATTACCAAGCCGCACCTTTGTGTACTGGTGACCCTGATGAGTTGATCCCTGTACTCAATGAGATGCAAGGCGAGAAAGTGGCTAAGGTCAAAGTTGGGCTTTATGAAGCGATTCGTGATGGTATGCTGGTCAGCTTATTTCTTGAGTCGATCCCTGATTTGACCCTAAGGCTTGACGCCAACCGTGCGTGGAAACCAGAAAAGGCCAAACAATTCATTAAGTACGTTTCGCCGTCGCTGCGTCAGCGTATCAGTTTTATTGAAGAGCCATGCCAAAAACCAGAAGACAGCTTAGCGTTTGCTATTGACCATGGTGTCGCGATCGCGTGGGATGAAACATTGCAAGAAGCCGTGCGCAGTCCAGAGTTTGATCTTAGCGACCTGACAGGGGCTAAAGCAGTCGTGATCAAGCCAACGCTCATTGGTTCTGTTGAGCGTTGTGTGGCACTTATTGAGCGTGCACAGCAGCTTGGAATGAAACCGGTATTGAGTTCAAGCATTGAGTCGAGTCTAGGTCTGACTCAGATTGCTCGTCTGGCGCAGCAGCATCTGCCAAATGAAGTGCCAGGACTGGATACCATTGGTTTGTTCAAGCAGCAGTTAGAGATTGCTTGGCCCGGTTGTCAGTTGCCGGTCTCCACGCTTGAACAGCAGGCGTTGATTTGGTCTTCTTAGACCGAGTTCTTTCATTACTTCAGTCTATTATTTGGTTATTCTATGATGCGCTCACAAACTAATCATCACCCGCTCTGGTTACAGTGGGCGAAACAGAACCCGCGTCAAACCGCGTTAGTGACCCCTAACCGCGAATACACTTGGCAACAAGTCTCTGTGTTAGTGAGTGAGTACCAACAACGGTTATCTGAGCAAGGTTTATCGGTAGGTGATGTACTGACGATTGTCGGTAAGAATCAAGCGGAAGTGCTTCCTGTTTATCTTGCTTCATTACACCTAGGTGTGGTTTGTGCCTTTACCATGCCTCAACCGAAAGCGCGTTTAACGCAAAAGCTCGATTCCTTATATCAAGCAGATCAACAGAGCTACCTTTGGCTCTTGGACAGTAGCGGGATAGAGCAATCAGAGACTGTTGATTTGAATAGTCAGTTGGTGACCTTGCCTTACTTACATGAAGTGAAGGGCGATGCTGCTGATGGTCATCGGATAACAACACCTCAAGAGTCTAACTTCAATCCGCAAAACTTAGCGAGCCTCGTATTCACTTCAGGTTCTACCGGAAACCCGAAAGCGGTAGCGCATACGTTGCAGCAGCACCTATGTTCAGCTCAGGGACTGCTCGACGTTTTTCAGTTTGCACAAAATGACATATGGCTGCTGAGTTTGCCTATGTACCATGTCTCGGGATTAGCGATAGTCCACCGTTGGCTGGCCGCTGGTGGTTGCATCAAAATAGGCAATGGGGAACTTGAAAAAGACATCGAAGGTTGCAGTCATGCATCATTGGTTGCTACTCAGCTACATCGATTATTAAAGAGTAAGCAACCACTTACGTTAACTCATGTACTGTTGGGTGGCAGCGATATACCAGAAGCACTTGGGCTTGAAGCTCAACAGAGGGGTATCCAAACTTGGCTTGGATATGGCATGACAGAAGCGGCTTCGACAGTAACCGCAAAGCCAGTTGATGCTCACCACAATGCGGGTTGTGTGCTTAACCATCGTCAGTTAAAAATTGAAGGTCAACGTATTTATATTGGCGGCAACACGCTTGCTTCCGGTTATTACTATCAAGGTGCGTTAACACCATTGGTGGATGACCAAGGGTGGTTTGACACTAAAGATCTCGGCGAATGGGATGGCGAACAAGTGTCGATTATTGGCCGTGCAGACAATCAATTTATTTCCGGTGGTGAGAATATCCACTGTGAAGAAATAGAACGAGCCCTCATCCGATTACCTGAAGTGACACAGGCTTTTGTGGTTCCTGTTGAAGACAGTGAATTTGGATTTCGGCCCGTCGCCATAGTTGACTGTGACGAACTACCGGATAAAAAGTGGTTTGCAGATCAACTACAAAGTAGCCTAGAACGATTTAAGTTTCCGATTGAGTACTATCAAATACCTAAGCAAGAACAGCAGGGCATTAAGGTATCGAGAGCGGGATTGGCGCTTTGGCTATCACAGAACAGGGAATCAAGATAAGTGTGCTCGGTAAGGCCAAATGAAGATGCGGTAAGTGGCCTACGGTTAGTTAATTTAGCAATTAGATAGTTCAAAACAGAATTTATTATCTTTATAACCATCCATCATAATAAGCCCCATAAATAACGGATTATAGAATAAGGTCTTATTATGAAAATTACCCTCATCATCGCGGTTCTGTTGCAAATCGGCCAAGCAGTGATGTCGTCGGGGTTGACGAGATCCTTAGCTGAATTCACGGCATTTGTTTTAGTTATCACACTTGTTTTGATGAAAAAAGAGAGTAAGAAAAGTGATAAGCCGTTATTTGATTAATGTTCGTGACAACCAATGTTCGTTAAAACCAATATTCGTTACAGAAAGTATTGGTTACAACAATGATTGGATACAAAAAGGCAAAGTGTAAATACGCTTTGCCTTTTTTGTCGTTTGTAAATTCATAGGTTCGAATAGCTTGTTAACTTAGCTACGTTTTTCAGCGGATTAGGCAAGCGTTAACCACGCTAATGAACCCGTAGAAATCATCACCCACAAGGTAATGCCAAACATCAATGGCTTTGGCCCTGCAGCTTTGAGCTTCTCAACAGAAATACCACAACCAATCAAAAATAGGCACACCACAAGTACGTGTTTCGATACATTAAAGATCCCTTGATAAATTACGTCAAACTGCGGCATGACATCGCTGATGAAGATCGCAGCACAATAGAACAAAATGAAATAAGGGATGGTGATTTTTTTCTGATCGTTTCTAAAAATAATCGAACTGATGAAAGCAACGGGGACTATCCAAAGTGCGCGAGCTAACTTCAGCGTTGTTGCTGTTGCCAGTGCTTCTTCGCCATAAGCAGATGCCGCGCCGACAACTGAAGAGGTGTCATGAATGGCAATAGCAGCCCATGTACCGAACGTTTGTTGGCTTAGCTCAAGGGCATGACCAATCATTGGGAATAAGAATAAAGCGACTGAGTTGAGCACAAACACCGTAGCGAGCGCTAATCCAATCTGTTCATCGTCAGCTTTGATTGCGGGTGCGACTGCTGCAATGGCACTGCCACCGCAAATCGCGGTACCAGAAGCAATAAGGTAACCTGTGATGCGATCCAACCCCATTTTTTTTGCTAAGACCCAACCAATGACTAACGTACCGACGATGGTTGTAACAATCAAACCAATACCATCACCCGTTACCGCTAGCGCCTTTTCAAATTGAATGCCAAAACCTAAACCGACAATCGAGTAGGCTAATAGCTTTTTTGTGAGTTTTCCGACTTCTAGGTGTTGAGGCACTAAACCGAGGCTCGCAAGAAGAAAGCCGATAACAAGTGCGGTCGGCGAGCTTACCCAAGGGGTTAAACAAAAGAGAGCAGCAAGATAAAACGGAACAGATTTTGTGAGTGTCATTATGGTTGGATTGTCTTTTCTAATGGTGGCAGCGTAGTAGGGCACTATACGCTTAAGCCAATGGTAAGTAAGTCTAAATGAATTGAACAAACGTTAAGATAAACTAAACGTTTGTTCATGACCTGAATTTTAGTGGATATCGAACACTTATTGCCATCGCCCACGCAGTTTAGCAACCGCCTGGCGTAGAAGCTCGCAAGACGCTTCATTTGGTGAAATCGGTTTGCCTGCTTCTATCTCTAGCTTAGTCCAAAAACGAGTGGGTAATCCTTTACACGCACGCCCTTTATAGCGGCTAAAGTAACTGCCCCATAACCCTTTCAGTGCCATTGGGATCACCGGAACGGGAGAGCGTTTGATGATCAGCTCCATACCACGCATGAACTCGGCCACTTCTCCATCACTCGTGAGTTGACCTTCTGGGAAGATACATACGATGTGCCCCTCGTGCAGCGCTTGCTCGACCTCTTTGAAAGCGTGACGAATCGAGCGTCGATTCGTTGATGAGATAGGAATAACCCCCGCTCGTCTCAAGAAGCGCCTTAAGGGAGGAAGATTGGCATAGTCCTCTTCCATAACAAAGCGAATCAAGCGTGGGCATACCGCACTCAGAAGCAGTGCATCCATATAACTCACATGGTTACAGACGATTAATGCCCCGCCTTTTTCGGGTAGGTGATCCAAGTTCTTATGCTTTACTCGATACATGCTGTGAGTGACTACCCACATCAAGAATCGGAACGCATAAATAGGCACCTGATAAAACAGGTAAAGCATCACTAAGGTGTTCAATAATGCTAAAAACACAAACAGTTGAGGAATGGAAAGCTCAAGCACACTCAGGCAAAGAATACCCAGAATGGCACTCCCTACCATAAACAGCGAGTTGTAGATGTTGAGACCCGCGATAACTTGTGCTCGCTCATTTGGTTTCGCTCGTAACTGCATTAAGGAATACAACGGAACAATAAAGATACCGCCGGAAACACCAAGCAGTAGCAGGTAACTGAAGAGCGGCCATAGCTCGGAATACGTTACAAATTGGTAGAATGAGTGAAAATGAGGTAGAGATTCAGGAATCGATAGTGCCATCAATAGACCGAATATAGAGATCCCCATGCAGCCTATAGGCACTATGCCAATTTCAATTCTGTGGTTGGACAGTTTGTCACACGTTAACGAACCAATGGCAATGCCAACAGAGAATAGTGCTAACAGAAAGGCGACCGAACTTTCTGTCCCATTCAGATAAAGGCGAGTGAAATTTGGAAACTGAGTCAAGTAAGCTGCACCAAGGAACCAGAACCAACTGATTGACATGAGCGCTTGAAAAGTCGAACGATCTTTTTTGGCAATTGCGAGTGTGCTGCGGGTTAACTTGATGGGTTGCCACTTCACTTTTAATGCTGGTGCATTGCTGGGGGCTTCAGGAATGAAACAGCTTGATATATAACCAAAAATTGCAAATAAAACAATGCACACAGCGGCAATAAGCTTAGCGTTTTCTTCGGATGCAATTATCCCCGCGCTTAAGGTGCCAATTAGGATCGCTAAAAATGTACCAGTCTCGACGAGGGCATTACCGGACACCAGTTCTTTGGTCTTTAACTGTTGTGGGAGTAGTGCGTACTTAACCGGGCCAAAAAAGGCGCTTTGCGTTCCCATCAGAAAAAGCAAGAGAAGTAATATTCCGTAGCTTTCGTAGATAAGTCCGACAGCACCCAGTGACATAATCACGACTTCGAGCATCTTCACCTTACGAATAAACCAAGACTTTTCGTACTTATCTGCTAGTACGCCTGCTAAAGCAGAAAATAGAAAGAAGGGAAGAATGAATAGGCCAGCGGCTAAATTAATGAACAAATTTTTAGAAATAGGTAGCGTATCAGCGCTTGCGAAAGCAACAAATAATAACAGAATATTTTTAAAGACGTTGTCATTAAACGCACCCAGAAACTGGGTGATAAAGTAGGGTAGAAACCTTTTTTGCGTTAACAGCGAAGATGGGCTGCTGTTGTTCATTCTCGTTCCTTGGATGATTACCAGCGGGTTAAGTAGTTTGAAATAAGGTTATTAATCAATTCCTTACCATCAATAGGCTCTGAGGCGAAAAACTTATCATCAACGCTGAGTAGAGTGATTCCATGCACGCCAGCCCATAATACCCGGCTGGCTTTGATCACTTCGCTTTCAGTATGCTCCGGTGCGATTGCCACAAGCAACTGTTCTAGCATGCTGGTCATCATATCGATTCGGTTTGACTGCCACTCTGGGAGGTTCTCGCCATTCATGTTGTGCTCGAAGATAAGTTGCCAGCGGTTCGGGTGCTTTTGCGCGTAGTCGTGGTAGCAATAAGCGAGATTGAATAACGCTTGTTGAGGGCTGCTTGATTGTTCTACGACAGAAGCCGATTCAGCGGCGAGCTCATCTAATGTTTGAGCGACAACGTGCAGCAGCAGAAGGTTGTAGTTGCCAAATACATTCACCAATGTACTGGGCACATAGCCAATCATGTTGGCAATTTTTCGTAAACTTAACTCGTGATAGGAGTGCTGTTCTAAAAAAACCGTTACGGTATCTAAGGTCAACTGAACCAATTGTTCTCGAGTATGATCGTTTCTTCGTGCCATGATTCGTTTCTAGTAAATGAACATCGTTCATTATCTTATATGCAGCCTTTGATGGCCGTCAATCCTTTCGCCAATTCAGCCCGCAATTAATAACCGCAATATTATGATACATATGTGAACGTCGTGAACATTTCATTGTGCTTTGTTAAAGAGTATGATTAACGCGTCGAAAGATAAAGAACCCTTTAAAGGATAATAATGAAACGATTTTTCTCACTAGTCGCGATTCTGATGGTATCAGTTGCGGTGACACCAATCGCGGAAGCGAAAAGATTTGGTGGTGGTAAGTCTTTTGGTAAGAGTTTCAAAACGGCTCCTGCTCCTAAACAGCAACACCAGAACACTAACTCGATCCGTCAAGATCAAACAGGTAAGAACACCGCGGCTAATTCAAGTAAGAAAGGCCTTATGGGCGGTCTGCTAGGCGGTTTACTTGCGGGCGGTCTATTAGCGGCATTCTTTGGTGGTGCATTTGAAGGTATCCAGTTTATGGATATCCTGATCATGGGTTTGATTGCTTTCTTAGCGTTCAAATTCCTACGAGGAATGCTGGGTGCGAAACAAGGCTCCATGAATCAGGAGCGCGGCCAACAGCCAGCTTTTGGTAGTATGGGACAAAACAAGTTTGAATCATCACAGCAAAAGCCAAATGTTCACAACTTCGAGCAAGCACCAACTCAACCTCAAGGTGCTGCGAGCGGTTTTGGTTTTGGTGCGCAAAGCGATGTTCCGCATAACTACCCACCGGGTTTTGATCAAGCTGCTTTCATCAATGGTTCTCGTGAGCACTACCGTATATTACAAGGTGCATGGAACCACAATGAGCTAAGTACGATTGAAGAATACGTGTCTCCAAGTCTATTTGAAGACCTAAAATCTGAGCGTAGCAAGCTAGATGGTGATCAGCATACCGACGTAATGTACGTTGATGCTGAAATTGTTCGTGCTGACCATGACGGCAGCAAAGCGCAGCTAAGCCTACAGTTTAGTGGGCGTTACCGTGATTCAGCGGAAGGTATTGAAGAAGATATCACCGATATTTGGCATTTAGAGCGTGATCTTACGACTCAAAATGCACCTTGGCTAATCGTGGGCATTCAAGGTTAACCTCGATAGCTAACGAATAATGAGTTAATTCGGTATTACTTTGATTATTGAAAGCCCCTACAGAGAAATCGGTAGGGGCTTTTTTGTGTGTTGAGGTGTTGAGGATAGCCAATTATGTGTAGGTTCTTGGGGTGATTAAGTCGATGGTAGATTATCAAGATCGTTGAACGAGAAAGGTATCGGGTATTATACACAGCAACGAAAAAAGCCAACTCAGTGAGTTGGCTTTTCGATTTTCCAATTAAGGAGAATATGGTGGAGGGAGACGGATTCGAACCATCGAAGGCAGTGCCGGCAGATTTACAGTCTGCTCCCTTTGGCCACTCGGGAACCCCTCCAGGGTGTATCTTACTCTTCACAAAGTAAGCCTAAATTGATGTTTTCCCATAAGCCCATCAACTAGGTTGTTCTCTTAACTCTCAAAAGAGGTAAGAAGAATATGGTGGAGGGAGACGGATTCGAACCATCGAAGGCAGTGCCGGCAGATTTACAGTCTGCTCCCTTTGGCCACTCGGGAACCCCTCCAGGGTGTGTCTTACTCTTCACAAAGTAAGCCTAAATTGATGTTTTCCCATAAGCCCATCAACTAGGTTGTTCTCTTAACTCTTAAAAGAGGTAAGAAGAATATGGTGGAGGGAGACGGATTCGAACCATCGAAGGCAGTGCCGGCAGATTTACAGTCTGCTCCCTTTGGCCACTCGGGAACCCCTCCAGGGTGTGTCTTACTTTTCACAAAGTAAGCCTAAATTGATGTTTTCCCATAAGCCCATCAAYYAGGTTGTTCTCTTAACTCTYAAAAGAGGTAAGAGGAATATGGTGGAGGGAGACGGATTCGAACCATCGAAGGCAGTGCCGGCAGATTTACAGTCTGCTCCCTTTGGCCACTCGGGAACCCCTCCAGGGTGTTTTTCCTAACTCATAATGGATAGGCTAAAGAGATGTTTTTCCCAACGCATCTCTCAAGTTCGGGTCGCATCATAGCAAACACGTTAAACCTGTAAAGGGTTTTTCTTATGGTTTTGTGTTAAATGCTGTCTTTTTGGGCAAAGATGGCGAAAAGTACGCATATTGCTCGTGAAGTGAACATTCGAGCTTAGGTTGGCGTAAGAATAGGTAACACCTTGAGAAAATTAGTTTTCTGCAGTGTGTTTGGTTTGTTAAATTCGTAATGGAACGTAAATGGAATTTAATTTAGATTTACATTTCTTGACGTTACAGCATTAATCTGTTGATAGAATACCGCTACTTCCATTTATAGATACTAAATCTTACTGCAGACTATTATTATGAAGCAAACATCTGTTTTAACCCTACTTAGCTTGTCGATTTTCATGGCGTCTCCAGCCGCACTTGCAAAGCGTCAGGGGTCTAGCACAGTGACGGTTGTTACTGAGCCTGTTGCTATTCACCAAGTTAACCAGTCTCTCTCTTTGGTTGGCAAGTTAGAAGCTGAACAATCGGTCATTATCACTTCTGAAGTGGCTGGTCGAGTTGATGCTATCAATGTCAAAGCGAATCAAGATGTCACCAAAGGGCAGATGTTGGTTCAGTTAGATGATACTAAAGCGAAAGCCGCAGTGACAGAAGCACAAGCGTACCTAAAAGACGAGCAACGTAAGTTAGCGGAATTTCAACGGCTAGTGAAACGTAACGCGATCACGCAAACTGAAATTGATGCTCAGAAAACGAACGTCGAGATCGCCAATGCTCGTTTGGCTGCGGCCAATGCTAATCTTAGCGATCTGCACATCACGGCACCTTTTTCGGGTACGGTCGGTTTTATCGACTTTAGCCGCGGTAAAATGGTGACCGCTGGGACGGAACTCGTCACCCTAGATGACCTCTCAGTAATGCAATTAGATCTACAAATCCCGGAGCGCTACCTTTCCAAATTGTCGAAAGGCATGAAAGTAACGGCTCGTACCAGTGCGTGGGGCGAGACTGAATTCATCGGTACTGTGGTCGGCATTGACACCCGTATCAATAGCGAGACGCTAAATTTACGAGTTCGAATCCACTTTGACAACAATCATGATTACTTGAAGCCGGGCATGTTAGTGGAAGCGGATATGGATTTCCCTTCAGTTGAAGCGCCGATTATTCCAGTTCAAGCGCTTGAGTATTCAGGAACCAAACGTTTTGTTTATGTGATTGGTGATGATAATAAAGCGGTTCGTACCGAAGTCTTTCTTGGTGCGCGTATCGATAACGAAGTCGTGATTGAAAAAGGCATCGAGATTGGTCAGAAAATCGTGGTGCAAGGTATCGTGAACATGCGTGACGGTGTGTTGGTGCAAGAGCTAGCCGTGGATCGCTTAGTTGATGCTGAAAGTGATAACAAACCACAAGAAGGCGCAAACTAATGTTGTTATCTGATGTTTCAGTCAAGAGACCTGTGGCTGCTGTTGTACTGAGCTTGCTGTTGGTTGTGTTTGGTCTGGTCTCTTTCAATAAGCTTTCCGTCCGTGAGATGCCAGACATTGAAAGCCCTGTAGTATCAATCAGTACTCGTTATCAAGGGGCATCGGCGACGATTATTGAAAACCAAATAACCGCTAACCTTGAAGACCAGTTATCAGGCATTAGTGGTATCGATGAGATCGAATCCACGACGCGTAATAGTATGTCGCGCATCACGATTACTTTCGAACTCGGTTACGACCTGAATACGGGGATAAGTGATGTACGTGATGCAGTTGCTCGTGCTAAGCGTTCGTTACCCGAAGAGGCCGAAGACCCTATTGTTTTTAAAAATAACGGCAGCGGCGAAGCATCGGTTTATATCAACTTAAGTTCAACTAAAATGGACCGAACGCAGTTAACCGATTACACCGAACGTGTATTGGTAGACCGCTTTAGTTTGATTTCGGGGGTCAGCTCAGTCGATATCTCCGGTGGCTTATACAAAGTCATGTATGTGAAGCTAAAGCCAGCGCTAATGGCGGGTCGTGGTGTTACCGCGTCTGATATTACTGCGGCGTTAAAAAGTGAAAACATTGAAAGCCCGGGTGGTGAAGTTCGCAACGATGCGATCGTAATGTCGGTTCGTACGGCTCGTCCTTATAAGGAAGTGAAAGATTTCCAATATTTGGTGGTTAAACGAGCAACAGATAATACACCTATCTATTTGAAAGATGTTGCGGATGTGTACCTTGGTGCGGAAAACGAAAACTCGACGTTTAAAAGTGATGGTGTTGTTAATGTCAGTTTGGGTATCGTGCCTCAATCCGATGCAAACCCATTGGAAGTTGCCGACTTAGTACATAAAGAAGTTGATGCTATTCAAAAGTTTTTACCTGCCGGTACTCGTTTGGCTATCGACTATGATTCAACGGTATTTATCGACCGATCGATCTCTGAGGTCTATAGCACACTCTTTATCACCGGTGGTTTAGTGATTCTTGTGCTTTATATCTTCATTGGTCAAGCACGCGCGACATTAATTCCTGCGGTGACCGTTCCGGTATCTCTGATTTCGTCATTCATTGCAGCGTATTACTTCGGCTTCTCTATCAACTTGATTACGTTGATGGCACTTATCTTATCGATAGGTCTGGTGGTGGATGACGCCATCGTGGTGGTTGAAAACATTTTCCACCATATTGAGCGGGGTGAATCACCACTGCTTGCTGCTTATAAAGGTACGCGTGAAGTCGGCTTCGCTGTTATCGCAACCACTTTAGTGCTGGTTATGGTCTTCCTACCCATTTCCTTTATGGATGGCATGGTCGGCCTACTGTTTACCGAGTTCTCTGTGTTACTTGCGATGTCGGTGATATTTTCATCGCTAGTGGCACTGACACTCACGCCGGTTTTAGGCAGTAAAATTCTGAAAGCGAATGTGAAACCTAATCGTTTTAATTTATTTATTGAGCGTGTCTTTAGCAAGTTAGAACTGAGGTATAAAGCGGCACTGCGTCATGCGCTATCTTGGCGTTGGGCTGCTCCCGTAATTATTCTCGCGTGTATGGGGGGGAGCTATGGCTTGATGCAACAAGTTCCTTCACAACTGACTCCGCAAGAGGACCGAGGTGTTATCTTTGCGTTTGTCCGTGGAGCGGATGCCACCAGTTATAACCGCATGTCTGGCAACATGGACATCGTTGAAGAGCGTTTGATGCCTCTACTTGGTCAAGGGTTCTTAAAGTCATTCAGTATCCAATCGCCAGCGTTTGGTGGTAATGCCGGAGATCAAACCGGCTTTGTTATTATGATTTTGGATGATTGGGACGAGCGTGATCTGACGGCCCAAGAAGCTTTAAACGAAGTTCGCCAATCCTTGAGTGGCATTCCTGATGTTCGGGTATTCCCATTCATGCCAGGCTTTAGAGGTGGCTCAAGTGAACCGGTGCAATTTGTATTGGGTGGTTCTGATTATTCTGAACTTCAAAAGTGGGCAGAGATCTTAAAGCAAGCAGCGGAAGATTCTCCCATCATGGAAGGGGCGGGTATTGATTACTCTGAAAAAACACCTGAGTTAGTGGTAACGGTAGACAAACAACGAGCGGCCGAATTGGGCGTCAGTGTTTCTGACATTTCAGACACACTAGAAATTATGCTGGGCGGGCGCAGTGAAACCACCTTTGCTGATCGTGGTGAAGAGTACGATGTTTACTTGCGTGGTGATGAAAACAGCTTTAATAACGCGAACGATTTAAGCCAAATCTACATGCGAACTCAGTCTGGCGAGCTAGTAACACTGGATACACTGACACACATTGAAGAAGTGGCATCATCGATTCGCTTGTCACACTACAATAAGCAAAAATCGGTGACCATCACAGCGAACCTGATGGACGGTTACACATTAGGTGATGCGCTGGATTTTCTTGATAAGCAAGCGATTGAGCAACTGCCCGGTGATATCTCGGTCAGCTATTCGGGTGAATCAAAAGACTTCAAAGAGAATCAATCGAGTATCTTGGTGGTGTTTGCGTTAGCGATGTTGGTCGCTTACTTAGTCTTGGCCGCGCAGTTTGAAAGCTTTATCAACCCACTGGTGGTGATGTTTACAGTTCCGATGGGGATATTCGGTGGCTTTTTAGGTCTAGTGTTGATGCACCAAGGTTTAAACGTTTACAGTCAGATTGGGATGATCATGTTGATCGGAATGGTGACGAAAAACGGGATCTTGATTGTCGAATTTGCTAACCAGTTGCGTGATCGAGGTATTGAGTTTGAGAAAGCAATCGTAGACGCTTCAGCAAGACGTTTACGGCCAATATTGATGACGGCGTTTACCACATTAGCCGGAGCTATCCCATTGATTACTTCCACGGGCGCAGGCTATGAAAGTCGAGTGGCTGTGGGTACGGTTATCTTCTTCGGTATGGGGTTCGCGACCTTGGTCACTCTGTTCGTTATTCCTGCGATGTACCGTTTGATTTCCGGCTCGACCCGTTCTCCAGGGCACGTGGAAGCGGAGCTGAATAAAGAGCTGAGCCATGACAACGTGGGAAGAACCACTCACGGTTAATACTCTCAGAACCATGTAACAACACGGAATCGTGTCACAATATTGAAAAGCCTGCGTTTGCTCCTAGCGAATGAAGTGACCCCATAAAGTTGGACATTTCTGTTAAGCGGCTTTCAAGGCCTGAGTTCGATATTCTATCGGAGTCAGGCCTTTTAGTTTCACTTTTATACGTTTGGTATTGTAGTACTCGATGTATTCTTTAATTTTCTCTATCAGTGC
>NZ_JAKJSY010000122.1:0-7038 GCF_050337445.1 Vibrio minamisatsumaniensis
CGTTTAGTGCGCCAAGTGCAGAACCTTGGATAACTGGTAGGTCATCACCTGGGAAGTCGTATTCAGAAAGAAGTTCACGAACTTCCATCTCAACTAGCTCTAGAAGCTCTTCGTCATCAACCATGTCACATTTGTTCATGAATACGATGATGTAAGGGATACCAACTTGACGACCAAGTAGGATGTGCTCACGAGTTTGAGGCATAGGGCCATCAGTCGCAGCAACAACTAGGATACCGCCGTCCATTTGTGCAGCACCAGTGATCATGTTTTTAACATAATCCGCGTGTCCTGGACAGTCAACGTGTGCGTAGTGACGTGCAGGAGTATCGTACTCAACGTGAGAAGTTGAGATTGTGATACCACGCTCGCGCTCTTCTGGAGCGTTATCGATAGATGCGAAATCTTTAGCAACACCGCCGTATACTTTTGCAAGAGTAGTACAGATAGCAGCAGTTAGAGTTGTTTTACCGTGGTCAACGTGGCCGATAGTACCAACGTTTACGTGCGGTTTCGTACGTTCAAATTTTTCTTTAGACATGGGGTGTCCCTCTAGGTACGGATTAGGTGGTTTAAAATAAGACCACGCAACCAAAAAAATAGTTGTCTTTATTAAAGGAGAAGAAGCTTTAGACTGGTGCTAATACCCAGAGTCGAACTGGGGACCTCACCCTTACCAAGGGTGCGCTCTACCGACTGAGCTATATCAGCACACAAAATGAGTTGGAGCGTGCAGCGGGAATCGAACCCGCATCATCAGCTTGGAAGGCTGAGGTAATAGCCATTATACGATGCACGCAACACGTAACTCTGTTTGAGCTATTTAACCTTTAGAATATGGTGGAGGGGGACGGATTCGAACCATCGAAGGCAGTGCCGGCAGATTTACAGTCTGCTCCCTTTGGCCACTCGGGAACCCCTCCAAATTTTGAACTTCCTCTCGCTGACCTTATCGATAAGGGAGAAAGTGGTGCCGACTACCGGAATCGAACTGGTGACCTACTGATTACAAGTCAGTTGCTCTACCTACTGAGCTAAGTCGGCACAAGTGGGGCGCATTTTATTGAATGATTTTCCACCTTGCAATAGTAAATTGAAAAAAAATGAAAAATTATCTTCTCAAATTCCTATACACAGCTATTTAGCTCAAGGTTTACACCTTTAACCTACATCTAGTACAGGAAGATATTTTATTTATCTAACGCTTGATGTATTTTCCATGCTCTTGTTTTGTCATTCACTATAGAGTTTTGTATGAGTCCATATATGTCATTCGACCGAGAACGTTGGTCTGAGCTAAGGAATTTAGTTCCGATGACACTTTCTGAAAGCGACTTAAAAGAGCTGCAAGGCATCAATGAAAAGCTCACTATGGAAGAGGCAGTAGAGATCTACTTGCCGCTATCTCGTTTATTGAACCTCTATGTGGCAGCCAGACAGAATAGAAACTCGGTGCTCCACCAATTTCTAGATAAGAAAGAAAAAGCGCCGCCTTTTATCATCGGCATTGCGGGTAGTGTTGCCGTTGGCAAAAGCACAACGGCTCGTCTGCTTAAAGCCCTACTCTCTCGCTGGGAGAACCATCCAAAAGTTGAGTTAGTGACAACCGATGGCTTTTTATATCCGAATGAGGTGTTAGAAAAGAAAGGGTTAATGGGTAAGAAAGGGTTTCCTGAATCCTATGATATCAAACGGTTAGTCAATTTCGTTTCAGATGTCAAAGCGTGTAAAAGGAATGTCACTGCACCAGTTTATTCTCACCTCACCTACAACATTACTGATGATGTAAAATGTGTCGATCTGCCTGATGTGCTGATTATTGAAGGGCTAAACGTCTTGCAAAGTGGTATGAATTATCCGCATGAACCACATCGTGTATTCATATCCGATTTTCTCGATTTCTCACTCTATGTCGATGCGGATAGCAAACAAATAAAAGAGTGGTATATCAATCGTTTCATGAAATTTCGGGATGGAGCATTCACTAAGCCAGGCTCTTACTTTCATCATTATACTCGACTCTCAAACCAAGCGGCATTGGATAAGGCGGAAGGAATCTGGAGTTCAATCAATGGCTTGAACCTAGAGCAAAATATCCTTCCAACAAGAGAAAGGGCTCACTTGATTCTACGTAAAGGCGCTGATCATATGGTTGAAGAAGTGTTACTCAGAAAATAATAACGCTTTAATCCCCTTTTCTTAGTGATATCTCGCCACCGATATAACTTTCGATGCCGTTAGCCGTTTTGAGTAATATAGCACCTTGTGCATCGATCCCTTGTACGATACCTTCAATTTCCCTAGGTCCAATGATAAGTCTTACATTGCGACCTAAGAAATTATCTAAACGATTCCATTGAGTTACAAAGTTAGACATCCCTTTGAGTTCGTAATCAACAAGTGTTTTATTCCATGCGTTAATCAAAGCTTGTGCAAGGTGATTTCGATCAGGTACTTGCCCATCACACACTTTTTTTAATGAAGTCCATGGCTGCCCAATACCGGATATGGTGGGATCCATGGATAGGTTAAGCCCTAAACCAATCACAATATGAGCAGCACCACCAGATTGACCTGACAACTCGACTAAAATTCCTGCGAGCTTCTTGTCATTGTGGTAAAGGTCGTTCGGCCACTTCAGCTTAACACCTTCAATACCCATCTCTTCCAAAGCTTCAACAACAGCGACACCAACCACAAGGCTAAGACCCATAGCGGCAGCCATGCCAGCATCAAGCCTCCAGTACATCGAAAGATAGAGGTTAGCACCAAATGGTGATACCCACTCCCGTCCGCGACGACCACGACCTGCTGCTTGATATTCAGCTATACAGACTGAACCTGAAGAGAGATCTTGGGTACGTTCTAATAGATACTGGTTCGTTGAACCTATGATTGGAATGAGTTCAAGAGAAGCATCATGGCTAACAGCAGACAATCGATCTTGATCAAGCATATCTAGACGATTGGCTAATTTATAACCCTTGCCTTGTACTCGATAAACATCTAAGCCCCAGCCTTGAATCCCTTTAATATGCTTACTTATCGCCGCTCGAGATACACCGATCATTTCACCTAGGTCTTCACCTGAATGAAACTCACCGTCAGCAAGGCATCTCAATAGTGCAAGCTTGGTACTGTGCTCTCTCATGCCAATGACTCCAAAGCCTTATCTAGGTTTGTCTCGCAGTCTCGTCCCATAAAACGCACTTCATGTTCCAATCGAATATCGAATTTATTCAAGACGGACTGGCGCACGCGCTCTGCAAGCTTAAGAATATCCACAGCAGAAGCCTCATCATAATTAATAATAACCAATGCTTGGTTGGGGTGAACCTGTGCACCACCTTCTGTCACACCCTTGAACTGGCATTGATCAATCAACCAACCAGCAGCGACTTTGATCATGTCATTACTCTCATAACCAATAATGTTTGGGTATAGAGCTAACAGGCGATCAAAGTGATCTTTGATGATCACAGGGTTTTTGAAGAAGCTGCCTGCATTACCTTGTACTCTAGGGTCTGGCAGCTTACTTGAACGGATAACACACACTTCGTCAAATATAGTACGAGGAGAGAGCGTATCGGCTGCTAGGCTTTTTAACGGGCCGTAGTGATTACATGGCTTCCACTCTTTCTTTAACGCTAAACCAATAGCCACCACAATCGCTTTACCGTAGAGAGCGTGTTTGAAAATAGAATCTCGGTAACCAAAGAGACACTCTTCCTTGCTTAATCGCTTAACTGTATAAGTATCCAGACATAGGATATCGACATAATCACAAACATCTTGTAACTCAACGCCATACGCACCAATGTTCTGAATAGGAGCTGAGCCTGAACAGCCAGGGATCATTGCTAAATTTTCTAGACCACCCAACCCCTTATCCACACTCCACTCAACCAAACTTGGCCAATCCTCACCACCACTTACATGCAGTAGGTGATGGCTGTCCGTCTCAGTCAGCTCAATCCCGGCTAATTTATTCACAATGACCAGGCCAGCGAAGTGCTCAGTAAAAAGCATATTGCTACCCTTACCCAGTATTAACTTGGGTAAAGCTGACCATTTAGGATCTTTATAAAGCGAAATCAGTTCTTCGATTGTGGTGACTTCAACCAACGCATCACACGTCTGATCGATAGAAAAAGTATGAACATTTTTTAAACTAGCATTGAGATGGAATTGCATGACGATATTCAATTAATTTACACTGCAGCCATTCTACAGCAGATAAACCAATGGCGCAGTGACAGAATGAACAATGTCATCATTACTCAACTAGAGCCTATCAAGGTTCCTTTAGTTAAACGTTTCTATAAAGAGCATTACCCAACAGGGAAAGCCAATAAAAGTGAATTGATCTTTTCATTATTGCTAGATGACGAGCTGTGCGGTGTCGTGCGTTTTCGTACAATAGAAAATAATCGCTTGCTGACTGGAATGGCGATATCAAAACAACATCGTGGTAAGCAATTAGGCTCCCAGCTTATGGATTATTGTGCGCAACATACGCTTACGGAAGACGACTACTGCTTTGCGTACACTCATCTCATCAGTTTTTACACTCGACACCAATTCGTACAAGTAGACCCTAAAGATCTGCCAAACGGTTTAAGAGTTTTATACGAGCGCTATTCGAATAGCGGAAAAGATCTCATTCCTATGCATTATCAGAAAAATTGTCACAGAATGCCCTGATTATCTAGTATTTAAGGCTAACCCTTTGGTAAAATTAAAGGTTAGCAATTTTGCATATTTTTAAGGTAAAACAGTCAATATGATTGCCAGTAGGAATCCATTCATACAGTTGCCAACCATAGCGCAGAATCCTGACAAGTTTGAAGTACTACTATCAGCGCAAGAGTTTCGAACTCGCCTACTTGATGAGATATCTCGCGCAACGACTCGTATTAGTTTAGTCGCTTTGTATCTTGAAGATGATGAGGCTGGCCGTGAGATCCTAACTGCCTTATATGAAGCAAAGCAAAATAATCCAGCATTAGACGTGAGCGTTTGTGTTGATTGGCACCGAGCACAGCGCGGATTGATTGGCGCAGAGTCTTCTGAAGGCAATGCAGCCATGTATAAAGAGTTCGCAGAAAAATATCAGTATTCTGTACCTGTCTATGGCATTCCTGTTCGCGGCAAAGAAGTCTTTGGCGTGTTGCACTTAAAAGGCTTTATCGTCGATGACACCGTGATATACAGCGGTGCAAGCCTTAACAATATCTACCTGAATTACCATGACCGCTATCGCTTTGATCGTTACCACGTTTTAAACAACGCAGCGCTTGCTGACTCAATGTTTACGTACGTGCACGAACAGATGGTTGCGGACAGCGCTGTTTATGACTTGGCTGACAAAAATAAACCAATGACTAAAGAGTTAAAACCAGCGATTCGCCAGTTCCGAGCTTTGCTAGCACGATCTCAGTATCAATTCGATGGTCAAGAGGTTTCAACAGACCAAGTTGCTATAACACCATTGGTCGGTATCGGTAAGAGACGTAACCGTCTGAATCAGGGAATCAATCAACTCGTAGCGCAAGCTAAAGATGAAATCTTTATCTGCACGCCATACTTCAACTTCCCACCGAGCCTCGCTAAAGAAGTGAAGAAAGCGCTTAAGCGTGGCGTAAAGGTCAGCATTGTTGTTGGCGATAAAACAGCTAATGATTTCTTTATTTCGCCAGAAGAAGAATTTAAAACAATTGGTGGTTTGCCATACCTTTACGAATTGAACTTACGTCATTTCGCTAAAGCCAATGAAGCTCATATTGCTAGCCGAAATCTATCAATTCGACTATGGCAACACGATTCAAATAGCTTCCACCTAAAGGGGATTTGGGTCGATAAACGCTATATGCTGCTAACGGGTAATAACCTAAACCCTCGCGCATGGAAATTAGATCTAGAGAATGGCATTTTTATCCAAGACAACTACCACCACCTAACAGACAAGTTTCAGGCTGAAGTGGATAACATCCTTCAACACACTCAGCTTATCTGTACTTATAAGCAGTTAGACAAGGTAGAGAGCTACCCGATGGAAGTTCAGAAGTTGATTCGCAAGATCACTCGGGTAAAAGCCGACAGAATACTCAAACAAATACTGTAATCGATGTATTAGAAAATACTATTTATCAACGCCTAGCAAACGCTAGGCGTTTTTGTATCTATCAAACATACAAAACGACCATATATTTCTCTCAAACGAGACCAATCCTTTTCGATAGACATACAGAGCCAAATAAATAGATAAATAACTAGGGTCAATGTGTATAAGCATACTGCGGAGGAGGACTCTTCGCTTGTTCAATAGCGAAAACTCTATGTATCAAACGTAAAAAAGCCTCGCTATTGCTAGCGAGGCTTCTTAATAAGTGGCGGAGTGGACGGGACTCGAACCCGCGACCCCCGGCGTGACAGGCCGGTATTCTAACCAACTGAACTACCACTCCGCAGTGGAATACTTGTCGTCGCTGACAAGTGTTCATAATTTAAAGCCTGGCGATGTCCTACTCTCACATGGGGAAGCCCCACACTACCATCGGCGCTATTGTGTTTCACTTCTGAGTTCGGCATGGAATCAGGTGGGTCCACAATGCTATGGTCGCCAAGCAAATTTTGCTTTTACTTTCAGTTTTTTAAAAACTGAAGGCAAAATAATCTGGAAAACTGATTTAAAAGTCTATCTCTTCAAACGCATTCAAGGTCTGGTCTTTCTTTGAGCCCACAAAACCCCTTGGGTGTTGTATGGTTAAGCCTCACGGGCAATTAGTACAGGTTAGCTCAATGCCTCGCAGCACTTACACACCCTGCCTATCAACGTCGTAGTCTACGACAACCCTTTAGGACACTTATAGTGCCAGGGAAAACTCATCTCAAGGCTCGCTTCCCGCTTAGATGCTTTCAGCGGTTATCGATTCCGAACTTAGCTACCGGGCAATGCCATTGGCATGACAACCCGAACACCAGAGGTTCGTCCACTCCGGTCCTCTCGTACTAGGAGCAGCCCCTTTCAATTTTCCA
>NZ_JAKJSY010000123.1:0-6842 GCF_050337445.1 Vibrio minamisatsumaniensis
GCTATTGTTCAATTGCACAGTAAATATATCAGTCCTTCATTAATATTTGTTCAATCAGCCAAAGACGTCTTTCAGTATGCCGATTATATTGACGGCAATTGAATAGTATTAATGATGGAAAGAACATGATTGAAGTCTCGACCTTAGGTGCGTTATCAGCACTGATTGTAGCGATTGCTCTAATTTTAAAAAAAGTACCGCCGGCTTATGGCATGATCATTGGTGCGCTCATCGGTGGTGTCATCGGTGGTGTCTCTCTGACTGATACCGTCGCTCTGATGATTGGAGGTGCTCAGGGTATTGTTACCGCCGTACTTCGTATTCTGGCTGCGGGTGTGTTAGCCGGAGTGTTGATTGAATCAGGTGCAGCCACCTCGATTGCTGAAACCATTGTGAAAAAAGTGGGCGAAACAAGAGCATTACTTGCGCTGGCTTTGGCCACAATGATCCTAACATCTGTCGGTGTTTTTGTTGATGTCGCCGTCATTACTGTTTCCCCGATAGCCCTAGCGATTGCCCGTCGTGCCGACATCTCCAAGACCGCTATCTTATTGGCTATGATTGGCGGCGGTAAAGCCGGCAACGTTATGTCTCCTAACCCAAATGCTATTGCGGCGTCAGAAGCCTTCCACGTGCCATTGACCTCTGTTATGGCTGCTGGTGTTATACCTGGCCTTTGCGGGATGTTCTTCGCTTATTTCATTGCCAAACGCCTTATCAATAAAGGTAGTAAGGTAGCGGAATATGAAGTAGTCGCTGTTGATCACTCTAAATTACCTCAGTTTTCAGCCGCTATCGTTGCACCGATGGTTGCTATCATTTTGCTTTCATTACGTCCTATTGCCGGTATCAATATTGATCCATTGATCGCTTTGCCTTTGGGTGGCCTTTTAGGGGCTCTTGCCATGGGCCGCTTTAAGGACAGTAACCGTTTTGCCATTTCTGGATTAAACCGAATGGCACCTGTTGCAATCATGTTGATGGGCACAGGCACATTAGCCGGGATTATTGCTAATTCGGGTTTAAAAGGTGGCTTGATTGACCTCTTAACGACTTCTGGTTTGCCTTCTTATCTATTGGCCCCTATCTCGGGTGCGATGATGTCTTTGGCAACGGCTTCCACAACTGCTGGCGCTGCTGTTGCATCGAACGTATTTAGTAGCACCATTCTTGAGCTTGGCGTTCCGGCTCTTGCGGGGGCCGCCATGATTCATTCAGGTGCGACAGTGCTTGACCATATGCCCCACGGTAGTTTCTTCCATGCAACGGGCGGAGCTGTACATATGGACATTCGCGAGCGTTTAAAGTTGATTCCTTATGAATCGGCTGTCGGTCTTATGATTGCGTTCGTTTCTGTAATGATGTTCGGTGTTTTTGGTCTGTTTGTTTAAGCTTTGAGGTATAAAAATGAAAATTGTAATTGCACCAGATTCATATAAAGAAAGCTTAACAGCAATGGAAGTTGCTGTTGCGATTGAAAATGGATTCAAAAAAGTATTGCCTAATGCAGAATACATTAAGTTGCCTATGGCTGATGGTGGCGAAGGGACGGTTCAGTCTCTAATTGATGCGACGGGTGGAAAGGTTATTGCGCATACTGTGACCGGTCCTCTTGGTAAGCCAGTAGAGGGGTTCTACGGTTTACTGGGCGATGGTAAAACAGCCATTATTGAAATGGCAGCCGCATCGGGTTTACATCTTGTTGAGACAGAACAGCGTAACCCATTGCATACGACAACTTTCGGCACAGGTGAATTGATCAAAGCGGTACTCGATCAAGGTGTTGACCATATTATTGTCGGTATCGGGGGGAGTGCGACGAATGATGGCGGCTTAGGCATGGCACAAGCCCTTGGTATTCGTATGTTGGATAAAGATGGTCGTGATCTTGGTTATGGTGGCGGTGCGTTAGAAGCTCTGGACACTATCGATATTTCTGGGTTAGATCCTCGATTAGCAAATGTTCAGTTTGAGGTCGCCTGTGATGTGGACAACCCATTATGCGGTGAGAAGGGAGCCTCATTTGTCTTTGGCCCACAAAAAGGGGCAACACCAGAAATGGTGAAGCAACTGGATAAGAATCTTGCTCATTATGCGGAAATTATGAAATCTCAATTGGGCCGTTGCGTAAAAGATCGACCTGGCGCAGGTGCTGCTGGTGGCCTAGGTGCGGCTTTGCTAGGGTTGCTTGATGCAGACTTACGTCCAGGTATTGAAATTGTTATGGATGCAGTGAATTTATCAGATGTCGTTGCCGATGCTGATTTAGTCATTACTGGTGAAGGTCGTATTGATAGCCAGACAATTCACGGTAAGACACCTATTGGCGTAGCTCGTACTGCGAAAAAATACAATTTACCGGTTATTGGTATTGCGGGTAGCCTAGCCTCTGATTGTCATGTCGTACATGAGCACGGAATTGACGCTGTGTTTTCAGTGGTTAACGGTGCTATTGATTTACCCACTGCACTGGCTTTAGCTGCACAAAATGTAGAAATGACGGCTCGTAATGTTGCCGCAATTTACATGATAAAGTAGACATTGACCAAGTCACTTAACCCCTTCCAATTGATTCCAATTCTATAAAAAAGGCCAGACAACAGTCTGGCCAAATAAGGCAGTTTGATTGAACAGTCTAATGTTTTGTTAGAGCTGTGCTTTTTTACAAAGCCAAACGCGTTATAGACGATTAAAGCGTGGTAACCACTTCATCAAGAGCAAGACGTGCTTTAGGTTTACCGTGGTTGTAGTCTTCGCCGTCTTTGTGGTAGCCGATAGCCAGTGCCACATCAACAACATGACCTTCTAGTTCGTCAGCAAATTCTTCGCTGATCATTCTAGCGTCTACACCTTCCATAGGCGTTGAAGCGATGCCTAGACGCGCGAGTGTATGCAGCATGTTACCCAGTGCGATGTAAACTTGAGACTTAGTCCAGTTACCGTTGAAACCCGTTTCGTCGGTGTTCATTTCTGCGAATGCGTAAGCGCCCAAGAATTGCTCATACATTTCAGCGGGTAGGTGACCAGAGCTGACTTCTGTATCCGCACGCTTAGCGAATTTTTCTTTGGTGTACTTAGGATCGTAAGCAAACAGGATCGTGTGTGACGCTTCTTTCGCATGTGGTTGGTTAAACTGGAACATGTTTTCGAACGTATTGTGGAAGCGCTGCTTCGCTTCGTCACTCTCAATAATGATGAATTTCCAAGGCTGAGAGTTAATTGAGGATGCCGACATACGAAGTGCTTCTTTGATGACTTCCATGTCTTCCGCAGAGATGCGTTTTTCAGCATCGTATTTCTTAGCAGTGTAACGAGTGTTTAGATCAGTAATGATTGGGTGAGTCATGTTGAATCCTAATATCTATCAATAGTAAATGCTGTAGAGTGTAATGTTCAGTAACGTCAAAAATAAACGGACAATCCATTTTGATAGAATCTTAAATAGATCCAATATCAAATCGAACGCGCGTTTACATGGTTATCGAACAGGCCCGACTCATCGAATGTCAGGGGCACTTCAAATCTATGGGGGTTAAGATAATAGATCAGTGGTTTGGAAAAAAGAGCGAACACATCAATTCACTATGGTATAAAATATCCATAATAAGTCCATTAGTGTGATGTTGATTTGCTATGGCGTTCAAAGATCAGTGGGTTAATACGCTTTTATGCCATATTGACGCAATAATGGCGGAAGTACGCTGTCTAGATTTGGGATATCTTCTGGCATGATTTCGATTAAGCCAAAACCGTGCTCCTCGTATATTTCTCTCACCTCATTACGCTTTTCTTCGGTGATTGGTGCAGAATCGGTTCCCCAGAATTGGATGTACACTTTGCCACTTGGTAGATAAAAATCGCTGATCACTTCTTTTGATATCGGTAGAGGACGCTCGTACGCATGAACCACTCCTGCCATATAAAGCCAGTTATCGATGAGCAGCTCTCCTTTTGAACGAACATAATGCCCATCTAAGCTTCGGTGCTTTGCTTCGAATTTCTGACGAAAACTGGAGAATGACACATCTGTAGAATGGCTTTCAGCATCATGCCCTAGGAACTCAACAACAGACTGCTTCAAACGTTTATTGCGAACCAGTGAGTCGTGCCATACCACGAATAAGTTTTGAGTTACTTTATCTTCTCTTTGTTCACCTCCGGCTTTCAAGCCTGTCGAGGTGACGTGCCAACCGTCTTCTTCTTTTGTAATCCAACCAAGCTCGTTAAGCAGTAAATTGATTTTCTTAGCGCTGAGTTGAAAGGCACTACCGAGCTGAGTCGCGGTTAATGTTTTTCCTGAAAATGAGTCCAAATCGATAAGCAGGTTCTCTGGCCAGACAATAAAGACACCAAATTTCTTGTGCTCGATATATTCCCCACCAAAGCTTTCTCCTCGCTCTGTGAGAATCCAACGCTCTTGTGAACGTACGATATAGCCTGCTGTTTTTAGCTCGCTAAATAAAGCTTTCGCTTCTATGCCTTTTTGTTTCGCGAGCGCGGATGTGGAAATTTTGTCTGACATAGTCTTTTCTCAAATAGCGGAGTGATCCGCTGATGGATGTTAGAGAGATACATGATGCAATAGCACTGGTGAATACCATATCACATCTATCAATGCTAACAGCAGTTCACGGGTCTGTGTTTTGGTAGAAAGCCATGTCCGATACTAATCGTAGTCAATAACGGGTCATCCTAGCTTGTTAAAAACTTCGATAACGTCGTTAGAATGTTTGATTGTAGAATAACGACTTATCGAAGCTGCTTGTCGAAAAGAGCGGCATTGTTCTCAAGCTTTTTTCCTGCGCTATTTCTGAACACTTACTTATTGTGATTGGTATGATTTAGGTTTTGTGGGCAGTGGGACTTTAGTTGAATGTAAACAGCCTTCGCTAAGCACCGATTGCTTGCTAGCCAGATAGATCTGGGCTGTAAAATTTTTTTGTGACGATATAGCGCTTTTCTGCGTATCAAGAAAAATAGTAGGCACAAAAAAAGCCACATTCAGTGGCTTTTCTATCTAAGGTGGCTTTCTTATTCAAGAACTAAGAATTATAGGCCTTTGATGTTCTCAGCTTCTAACTCAGAGAAGTACTTAACTGTTTTCACTTTAAGTTCTTGAGTTGCTGGCTCGTCACAAACAATCACTGCTTTAGGGTGAAGTTGCAGAGCTGATACCGTCCATAGGTGGTTAACAGAACCTTCAACCGCTGCTTCTAGAGCAAGTGCTTTGTTGTGTCCTGTTACTAGAACCATGATTTCTTCAGAATCAAGTAGAGTACCAACACCGATTGTTAGTGCGTACTTAGGAACTTGGTTGATGTCACCGTCGAAGAAACGAGAGTTCGCGATACGAGTGTCTTCAGTCAGTGTTTTGATACGAGTACGTGAAGATAGAGAAGAAGCAGGTTCGTTGAAAGCGATGTGACCGTCGTTGCCTACGCCACCCATGAATAGGTTGATTTGTCCGTAAGACTTGATTTTGTCTTCGTAACGTTTGCACTCAACTTCGTTGTTTTCCGCGTTGCCATTTAGAAGATTGATGTTCTCTTCTTGAATGTCGATGTGGTTGAAGAAGTTAGTGTACATGAATGTACGGTATGATTCTGGGTGATCAGCCGGGATGCCAATGTACTCATCCATGTTAAATGTAACTACGTTTTTGAAGCTAACTTCACCAGCTTTATGTAGCTCGATAAGTGCTTTGTAAGTAGCTAGTGGCGTACCACCAGTTGGTAGACCAAGTACAAAAGGACGCTCTGCCGTTGGTTTAAAATCGTTAATGCGTTTAACGATGTGTGCTGCTGCCCATTTACCTACTTGTGCTGCTTGATTTAACGGGATAAGTCTCATTAATTTGCCCCTAGATATTAGAATTTATAGTGTTCTTAAACATTAATTCGCATTATAAAATAAGTTGTCAGGTTCCGCTATTGTTTTAAGTCAATTTTTTGGAATTTTCACCATATTCGTGACTCGCTGTATCAATATCACACAATGATGATAGGGATATTTGGTGGCGTTAAACAAGGTTAATGCGTTTCAATTTGATAGAAATGTTGTCTTATTTTCGCAGGTCAAAGGGCATTGAATTTCAAGGGAGGGATGAGTTGTCAGTGTATTGCTGGGGCTAGATAGCAGAGGAAGAGGCTGTAGAAAAATAAGTGAGATGAAGCATAATCATCTTCATTGTGATCTTGGTGCTATTTTGTGATTTATTTAAGCTATCGCTATGAATTTTATATCAATATTGGTAAAAGTGAATAGTTTAGCTAAACTCACTATTAGGTAGCAAGAACAAGTGGATTGAAGACAAAAAAGCCCAAAGTGAAGAGGTATCACTTTGAGCCTTTTTACTAATCTTCTAACACTAATTCATTTTCATCTTCTTCCCTAGGTAGCTCACCGCGTTTGCAGCCGTTTAGGGTGTGAAAGCGACGTCGTCCACGAGCTAGCTGTATGTATTTTAACCAGACTCGCTCTAACTTGGACTTAGCCTTATGAGGATGAGACAACACTTTAATGAAGTGTTTTTCTTCTGCATTGGTTGGTGTGAGTTCGCCGGTCTCAAGTGCAAGCATTGTGTCACCAAACAAGGTTAGGATTTCCTCTTCTGAAAGAGTAAAATCACCTGACTTTGCGAAGCCTCGCGGGAATTTAATTGTGTCATAAAAACGTTTTTTTCCGTGTCGGAATTCGGTCTCAGACATATCAGCCTCAGTAATGTGGTTAGATAAAAAATTAGTGTTTATTGCTCACGCGAAAATATTGTTAAAAGGTAAAAATGGAAAACAAAACTTTTTTTCCTTGACGATAAATAATCCTAGATCGGCTAGTTGGCAGAT
>NZ_JAKJSY010000124.1:0-6841 GCF_050337445.1 Vibrio minamisatsumaniensis
GATATATATAACGTTGACAATTATATTCTTTGGACTGGAATAATTGAAAATCAAAAAAATCAAAAAAATGTCATTAATTTGTTAAGAAATTATGATATGAAATTGGTTATATCAGGTTCTTCTAGGGATAAAAAATATTTGGAGGAATGTAAATCTCTTGCAAATGGAAGTAATGACATACTATTTATTCCACCAATGCACTATATGTCTGAACTTCATCTATCTGCTATTGAAAATTGTAACATGTATTTAGAGTTGCCCTTAGACTCACCAGGAACGTCTAGCATCGAAGCTGCTATCCTAAATAACAATCTATGTATTACTGATTGTGATTGGACGAGAGAACACTTTAATGAACATTGCTTGCTTATTACACCTGACGGACAAGACCTAGTAAGCTGTTTAAATAATAAATTGTCAAACGACATTAGTGTTTTAAAAAGGGAAGCTGAAAGTTATCTTGCTAAGAATGCATTAAGAAATCTAGTGACTTTCATCGACCGAATTCGATATAATTAGTTTGCAGGAACATTATGAAATTATATTATGATATTACTGAAATTTTACTTTGGGAAGGGGCACACACTGGTATACAGAGAGTGGTTAATGGATATGCTGAGGGTCTAAAAAAAATAATGCCTAATGTTGTTTTGTTTTATATTCGAGACGGCAAAGGCTATTCACTAAAAACAGACAAAGTTTTGGGTTTTGTTTGTAAAGACGTAATTTTTACAGCTAGCGCGAATTGGGATAGGATTGAGAACTTGGTTTTTTTTGAAAGAGCTAAAAAATCAGGTGCTTTTTGCGTAAATTTGTATCATGACCTAACACCAATTATAATCCCGCACTCATTTAAGCCAGGGTTTAATGAGCGCTTTGGTTATTGGTTTGATTGGGCTAAGGAAATCTTCGATTTTCATATTGCTAATTCTGAGCATACAAAGCGAGACTTATTGACCTATAGTGCAACGTTTAACAAGGATAATGTTCATGTTGTGCGGCTTGCTGATAAAATTGACACAGTAAAAAAATTCACATTATCGGAAGAAAAAAAATTTTTTTCCAAGTTCAGATTAGATAAATACCTTCTTTCTGTTGGTACGATTGAGTTTCGAAAAAATCATATCACTTTACTCAACGCATATAGGGTACTAGTAGCCACCGCTCAAATAAACCTGCCTAAATTAGTATTAGTTGGTCGGTACGGCTGGATGAATCTTGATGTCAAGTATCAAATTGAAAATGACCCATTATTGAAAGATAATGTTATTGTCATTGAGGACGCAACAGATCTCCAATTGGATTGCCTGTATCGAAATTGTTTATTTACACTTTATGCTTCGATTTATGAAGGTTGGGGTTTACCAATTGCTGAAAGTATGAATTATGGTAAACCTTGTATTATATCTGATAACACGAGCTTACCTGAAATTGCTCCTAATTTAACCTATGCCGTTAATGCTCTAGACCCTTATGATTGGGCTAATAAAATAAGTATGCTTTGCAAAGATACTAGTTTATATGATGAGAACGTTACTCAGATAAAATTAAACTATAAATCAACAAATTGGACAGAAGCAAGTCAACAAGTTCTCATGCTTATCCAAGATTGGTACAGCAGTGTACAGGAGGACCCAAATAATGAATAAACTCTCTATATTGTATGGAGTATATCCATGGGCTATGGTTTGTCCTGGTGGTGGTGAAAGGCAACTATTTGCTTATCAAAAGCACTTGGAAGCAATAGGAAGTGTTGATATTACCTTGTATGATCAGTGGGATCCTAAATTAGAAGGAGCAAAAATTTTTCATTTTTTCTCTGTAATGCCAGGGTCTTTTCAATTATGCGAGTATATGAAAGGTCTAGGTCTGAAATTGGTTATCAGCCCTAACCTGTGGGTTACCAAGGATACAATGTACGACTATCCTCATGACCAGATATGGCCACTTATTAATTTGGCCGATCGTATTATAGTCAACTCTTGGAAGGAAGCTTATTCTCTCGCTGAAGTCTATGGGATGCCTTTAGATAAATTCAGAGTAGTATATAACGGTGTCGAAAATGAATACTTTGAACCCGTTGTAGATTTAAGTTTTATTGACAAATTTGAACTTGATGTAAATGGTTACTTATTGAATGTRGCTAATATAGAGCCAAGAAAAAACCAACTAAAATTTATTGAAGCTATGTTAGATGTTGATACAGAACTAAAGTTGGTTATTGTAGGCCACATCCGCGATGAAGAATATGCGCGTAAAGTTTTTGAGTTAGGAAGAGGCAGGGTTATTCACGTTGGACCTCTTGAATATGGATCAACTATATTAAAAAGTGCATTTACATGTAGTAAAGCATTTGTAATGCCGAGTGCATTAGAGACACCTAGTATCGCTGCATTGGAAGCTACCGCTTCCGGAATCCCTGTATTGATTACTAAGGAGGGTTCAACAGAAGAGTATTTTGAGGGAAGCGCTGTCTTCATAGACCCTAATAATATTGAATCGATGGTTAGAGGTTTGGGTGAAATACTTTCTAATAACAACAAAGTAGCTCCTTTGTCTCGAAAGTACTCTTGGGAAAACGTTGTAGATGATTTATATAATTATTACGATGAACTATTAAATGAGTAGGTGATTATGGGGCGTCTCAAACAAAAATTATATATTGACTGTACATCAACCAATCGAATAAATATTACATCTGGGATACAACGAGTAGTTAGACAGTTATTAGATGGTATGCCATATATATCTGTTCAGCTAGATCTCGAAGTTGTCCCTATTAGCGGACAGTTTGGTGATTATTATCTTCAGAAAGATGCCGAAGAGATGTCGGTTGATAACTTTGAACAATATGACCCCGTTGAGTTTAACTACAACGACATTTATTTTTGTCCAGACGCATTTTGGTCATGTGAAATTTATAAGTGGTATGAATATTTTAATTCTAAAGGATTGATAATAGTAACAACCATATATGACTTGATACCACTGGATGAAAGAGAGTTTACTTCAAAAAACGAACGAGAGTTGTTCAAGGTAGCGCTTGATTCGATAATTCAGTATTCAGATATGCTTCTCACACCTACATTAGCCACAAAACAAGAGTTAGTCAGCTACCTTATTGAAAATGAGCCTGATATAAATCATCCTAGAGTTGAAGTTTCAAAAATTGCTCCTATATTTTGGAATGATTCGATAACCAATAATGTACCTAATGTGGAAAGTATTGGTGAGAAAAAAAATGATTTTCTTTTGATGGTTGGTACGCTTGAAAAGCGAAGAGGATATTTAGAAACGATCGAGTCTCTTGTTAATTATTGGGACAACGGAGGCAAACTACAGTTAAAAATTGTTGGTAAAGTCGCTGACGACACCATTGCTTTGAAAATCAGTGAATTTTCTAACTCTGGCTATCCAGTCGAAAACATGACATCAGTAAATGATGTTGAACTTTTAAGCTTGTACGAAAACTCTAAAGCTATTATATGTTCTTCGCTTTCTGAAGGGTATGGGCTTTCTGTTGCTGAAGGGTTATTGCTTAATGGCAAGGTTATCGCTAACAAAATCCCGGTATTCGGTGAGTTTGCGGGTTCGATGCCATATTACTTTGATATTAATAACCCGAAGCAATTAGTTGAACTAGTTAAGAATGTTGATTCTTTAAAGCCAGTGGAAACCCCCACTTTTGTTGAGTGGGACGAGTGCTATGATGAATTGATTCGCCATCTAGTTTCGGTGTCTCCTTTACATGAAAAAAATATAAACTTATCCCCTGGTTTGTTAAATAAAGCTTTTGTTTATCAATCTTTTGTAGCGCTTGGATTAGATGAGCCAGATAGTGATGTTTTGAAATATTGGCTTGCAAACTACAGTGATCCCCATGAGTTCTTAAGTGCACTTTATTATGAATCTACTCAAAAAACTACAGATTTGGCCATATATTATATATATCATGCTTTAGGCTTGCATGAACCTGACGATGAAGAGCGTGAGTTTTGGAAAAAACGTTATCCCGAAGTCTCAGACTTTGTTAATGAGTTAAAGGAAATTAAATGAAGATTCTTCAGTTTACTACTTACAGTCTTGCTAAGTTGGATCATGGCGGTAAAATCCGTTCGCATTATATAAAACAGGCCCTAAAGACCTTTTCAGACATCGAAACAATGTCTTTTTCTTGGGAGCAATGTGATAGTTTATCGGGTTTTGATGTGAATCTGTCTTCCCCTAAATATGCGGTTCAAGGTGGACATCATCTACTAGGAGATATCGCGATAGATGAGTATCTTCAGACAACAGAAGAACTTTATGAAAATATCGGAAATAAAATTAAAGAATACAGTCCGACGCATATTTTGTTTGAAGAACCTTTTCTGTGGCCTGTATTTCTTAGACTTGAAAAAGATGGTTATTTTTCTAAGAAAATCAAGATAATTTACAGTGCGTATAATATTGAATCTCGACTTAAAAGAAAAATATATAGCGACATCTTACCTAAAGAAAAGGCTGAATCGATGACATCTCGCGTTCTGTCAATAGAAACCGGGGTTGCTAAGAGGGCGGATTTGATTCTAACTGTGTCTAAAGATGACGCTTGTTTCCTTAGGGAAGTAAATCAATCATCCCCTGTAGTGGTAGTTCCAAACGGTAATGACAGAGCGGAAAATTATTCACGACTAGATTGCTGGAATGAGAAGTTTAAAGTTGAAGATGGTACAAACTGGTTGTTCGTTGGTAGTTGGCATCCACCAAATATTAATGGTCTAGTATCATTACATCATGAGCTACTTGAAAGTCATACCAAGCTTAACTTTAAGATATGGATTCTTGGAAGCGTAGCTAATGGCTTAGAAGCTGACCCTAGGTGGAACAATGAATTATCCGACAATTTTAAGTTAGTTGGACCAGTGAGTATAGAGGACTTAGATGGTGCTGTAAGCTCTTGTGATGGGATTATTTTACCTATATGGGAGGGGGGAGGGAGCAATCTAAAAACATCTCAAGCTTTAATCTCCGATAAACAAGTTATTGCAACATCTTTTTCTTTTAGGGGGTTTGAGGAGTATGACGAAGAAGAGGGGGTTCTCATGGTTGATACTGTAAATGAATTCACCTCTGCGTTACAAAAGACAAAACCGAGTACTCAGACTTTTAATAGGAAAAAATGTATAGATGCTTTAACTTGGGATGGTATCTTAAAAGGTTTAGTTAGCGATAAAAAAATAGTCAGTTTTTTTAACGAGGTAATATAGAGATGAAAATATTTTTTGACTGTACTATTCTACAAAGTTGGCAGGGTCATTTCACTGGTATTCAGCGAGTAATATACTCTCTTGCAAGGGGGTTTGATGAAATTGAAGGTTTGCGTGTTATACCTATCATAGTTGAAAGTGATGGTTGTGCAAAAGAGTTTAATCTTGAAAGTTTCTCTGTCGGCAGTCGCTTTGAAGTAAGTGCAGGTGACGTTGTATTAACAGCAGCTCCAAACTGGGATTTTTCAGATAATGAAAGTAATTTAAATCAGTATCGCACTAAAAAGGTAAAAATTGTTTCAGTCCTTTATGATCTGACACCCTGGAAACTACCGCATTCGTTTGGTCCTGGATTCCCCGATATATATAACACTTGGCTAAAAAGAATGGTGTTATCAAGTGATGCTATTGCATCTATCTCAGAAAGTTCTTTACGAGACCTTGAGTCATTTTGTGATGGAATTGATATCAAGATCCCTCCAACGACGGTATTCCGACTAGGAGATGACATTAATGAATTTTCGACATTAGATGTGTCGGAAGACGCTGTTGAAAAATTACGATTGAAGCATTCAAGTCGATTTATACTTTCGGTAGGGACAATTGAATATAGAAAGAATCATATTTTGTTACTTAATGCATTTCGGCATGCGGCTCTTTTAGGAAAAGAACTACCATTCAAATTATATATCGTAGGAAAAGAAGGTTGGTTAAACTCCGATATTCGTTATCAAATTGACAATGATCCGCAGTTAAAAGACCATATAGAAATACTTGAAGGTGTCAGTGATCTAGAGTTAGATTACCTTTATAAAAATTGTGAGTTCACGGTATACCCATCAATATACGAAGGATGGGGTTTACCTGTTGCCGAAAGTTTAAATTATGGAAAAGTTTGTGTTTCATCCAACTCATCTAGCTTAGTGGAAATATCGCCAGACTTAGTTCAACATTTAAATCCATTCGATACTGTGGCTTGGAGTGCGGAATTGATTAAGTTATCAGACCCTGAGAGACTAGCAAAGCTGACTCAACAGGTGAGAGAGAAGTATCCTTCTTTTTCTTGGAAAGAAAGTTCTCGAGAGTTGCAGCGATTTATTACTTTGGAGTTTAGCTGATGAAAATTTGGCTTGATTATTCTACAATTAAAGATTGGAATGGAACCTTAACTGGGATCCCCCGAACAGTCCTTTCTATAGAGAGAGCGCTTGCATCAATTGGATGTGAATATGAGCGTATTTTCATTAATGATGAGTTAAATACTTTTTATTACCTTCCGGAGAAAAATGTAATATCTAACGATAAGTTAGATAAAGTTGAGATGTCGGAGGGGGACATACTTTTGTCTCTCGGAGCCACATGGGCATATGCATCTTACAATGCAGAGCTCAGTAGACTGAAAGGGATTGGTGTCAAATATTATCAATTATACTATGATTTGATTCCTACAAAATTTCCTTATTTTTATCAATATGGAAAAGGTTTTGGAGAGCACTACGGTAAAATTATTTCGGAAACACTAGACTTTTGCGATGTCGCTTATTTCATTTCAGAATGTTCCAAAAATGATATTTGTGAACATTATAATGGTG
>NZ_JAKJSY010000125.1:0-6741 GCF_050337445.1 Vibrio minamisatsumaniensis
AAGCATGAGTAGGAAGGGGAATTGTTGGGATAACGCCTGTGTTGAAAGCTTTTTCCACTCAATGAAAGTAGAAGCCGTCCAATACGAGCCGATAATGACCCGAGAAGAGATGCGCCAAGCGCTTTTTGAATACATTGAAGTTGATTATAATCGAACAAGAAGGCACAGTGCTCTTGGGTATCTAAGCCCAGTTAACTTTGAAAAACAATATGTCGCTTAATGCGGTGTCCAGTCTAACTGGAGCAGATCACAGACCCTACTCCTGACGACGGAAATGTAATTGGTAAAGATAGTGATGGCGATGGCTTACGTGACGACTATGCAGTTACCGTCGAAGAGACTTATACAAATACACAAGAAGTTGCACTAGCTACTCAGGCTGGTAAAGAGTTCGGAAAACTTCTCGAATTTAGTGAAAATAACATTGAAATTACGGTAGAAGATGCTCAGTTAATGGCAATTGATGGTATTACAATTCAATACTGTATTGATATTTACAAGCAAACCAACCCTGACTTTGTAAACCCTATCGACTTATATTACGACACAATCGAACGTGCAATTGCAAGTAACGAAGCATCAACTCAGCTGTATAAAGCTTTACAAGGAAACGAGCCTGATATTTATGATATTGATTGTAATGTGTTCTTAGAAGGGGTTTCAAAATGAATAAAGTATTAGCATCAATATTTATCACACTTTTTTCTATTAGCTCTGATCTACACCTGAGAAATTGGACACTCAATAAACGACTTTTCCATATTTAAAGTTATACGCATTTCCCTAGTTTACGTGATTACCCTAAGTAGCTTTTGTCCAATTTCGTGTTAAATAGAGAGCTAACCACCGCGATGTCAATTCCGTAATTTCAATGAACTGATCAAAGCTCAATCCATTCGGGTAATGAAGGTTTGCTCGTCATCGACAAAAGCCACGTAGCCGCCGTGATAGATGAAAACACGCCCACGCCCTTCTACGATACACGCCAGTTGTGGGTTCAAATCTTCTTCAAGATCCTTACTTTGGTAGGTGCCAGTATCAGTGATCACGCCGCGGAGTGTAGGCAAAAACCCACAGCTGCGCTTAGCTTGATCAATCAGGCTTAATTCACTGCTAATAGAAAAGTAAGACGGGATAGGACCAGCATCTTCGATAAACATCGGTTTCAGTTCTTCAAAAGCTGTAATCACCAGCCAGTCGATGCCGTTCACATGATGGATAAACATTGTTTATAAATACCTAGATTCTCGATAGTTCTGATGCGAGGATTCTATCACTATCAAGTGTAGAACGTGGGAGAAATTGAGTTTTGCTCGGAACACAAGAAGGCCCCGTATTCGCTAGGCCTTGGTTTTATCTTCTAATGGCTATAACTATCTTTTAATAACTACAGCGCCCGACTTCACCTGCTTCAAAGCTTTCACCAGAGTAATGTTGAATTGCTGAGTTGTGCTAACAATGGGAAATGATCAGTGAGATAAATGAGTGTCACTATTGTTTCTGTAGCCTATCGAATCCATTAATCCACTGATGAAGCTGCGTGCCCATAGTCAACGACACAAACAGGCTAATCAAAGCAATCACAGATCCTGTAACAAACACCCATTGATAACCGGACATCCAAATTATTCCTAACAAAAATGGCAAGAACACCGCTGCAATATGATTAATGGTGAACGACAGACTCGCCGTTGAAGCCACTTCATCTTCCCGAATTGTTTTTTTAAAGTAAGTGTTTAAAGCTAACGCAAAACTAAAAATGATACTGTCGATAACATACAGCCCCGCTGCCGCATAATGATCGTCCACAAATGCGTAAGATAGGAACACCAACACTAACGCGGCATACTCAATGATCAAAGCAAGCCTTTCTCCGACTCGATCGATAAATCTTCCAACATAAGGTAGAGCAAGCGTCGCAGCTAAGCTGGAGACCATAAACAGTGCGGCCATCATTGCAATAGTATAGTGAAACTTGGTCACCATCAGTAAGCCAGCAAATGCCACAAAGATTTGTCTTCTTGCCCCACTCAAAAAGGTCAGAATGTAATAGGTTGTGTACTCACGCCGTATAACGAGTTTGGTGTGTTGCTTGACCTCTGTGGGAGTATCTCGAAACGTGATTAAATAAACTGCCAGTGAGAAACATATTAGGCCACAAGTAAAGAAGATGACCTTATCTGAAACGTCAAACAGATAGCTCGCGACCATAATACCTAGAAACGTCACCATGGAGAAAAGTGACGCAGCAGAGCGAATCTTTCCCATTGATTCACTAAAACTCTCAGTTGCTAACAATTGAGTCGAGAGTGATTTGTTTACCGCTTCTAGATAATGGAAACCGATAGACATGATTGTCGTACTAAAATAGAAGCCATAAATCGAAGGCAGATACCCCGTTACTGCAACACCTAGCCCTAATGTTGCAACCGAAAGTATCGCGACTCTCTGTTCTGAAGCGATGAACAACAGAAACAAAACAGTAAATGAGAGTAAGCCTGGGATTTCCCTAACACTCTGCAATGCACCCACATCAGCACCGGTCATACCAACAGTATCGACAGCAAAGTTATTCATCACAACTCGCCATCCAGTATTCGCTATCACTGACGCGATCGCGATAATAACCAACATCGCGAATGAGCTTCGCGATGTTAAAAACCTAAGCCAAAGAGTCATTTAAGCCGCCGATTCTAAAAGAAAATCTTGAATATGATCGCGCATAAATAAAGCCGTTATGAGTTTTCCGTTCATATTCAAATCCTCAAAAATAATGTTATGTTCTGAGCTCACTAACGATATGCAACTGAGACAAAGAACACAGAGACCATACAACTCGCTAACAAATTGTTACATGATCGTTTTTAGAATGTTATTTCTTGAGATTGGTAAGCATTCAGAGAGGTTTTACTTATTTGAGACATTCATTGGAGATTGTTATTTATCAATGAACATACAGCTGCATTGGCAAAGAGCGGTATGCAGTTCCCCCCTTTCCCGTTACCAATAAGAGATTGGAGGTGTCAACCAAGGGGCGGTTAGGAGGGGATTGGTTATCTATTTTCCCATGTATCTGCGACTTTGTTTCGCTCGATCTACAGAATACAAAAAGGCCTCGCACACGCGAGGCCTTGTTTTATCTAAGTTTCAACGAACGATCACCGAAGTAATTGGCGGTGGCAAACCAAATCAACTAGAGAGCCATTCATCCATTACTTTGATGAATTTAGGATTAATGAGATAACCGATGGAAGCGTGCGGATTGCTTTTCCCGTTACGGATATTGAGGTTGTAGACTGGGTGGATGTCTTTCATTCCGCCGGGTATCAGATCCAGTTTGAGCATATCTTTAAAGTCATTTTTAATTTTGCTGTCATGAGAGATAAAATCATCTTCTGCCGATATGTTTATCCATTGCTGAATGTTTAACGGGTACTTCTTCTCATTTTTCAAGCGGCTCCCCTTTAGCCTGTCTTTTACGTTTTCATCGCCTAACGGTGACCCAAGAGTAAGCAATAAATTGACCTTCTTGTTCGCACCATAGTCGTGTCTATACTCTCCGTAATGAGACAGCTTCCATAGCACGTCATAACTGATCATCGTGCCGAGGCTGTGCGATACGATCAACACATCATCTTGATTATCAAGCGCTTCCTTAAGTTCAACCATTAGCCTATGTCTGACATCGCTGCCAAAATAGGTATCTTCATTCCAATAATGCGCCATATCCGGTGCGACCTTCGTTATGAGTGTCTCGGCCACACCCAGCTTTCCAAATAGCGATGAAAAAGTATCGGCTAACGCCTCTTTTAGAAAACCAATCTTGGATACCTTGTTATACGTTGTTTTATTGAACTGGCTTGTCTTGTACTTCTTGAGTTCAGACAACGCTTGTTGTCGACTTGCAGGATCTTCCGTTGGTTTCTCTAACAATGTGTTAGATAGTTCGCCGTAATAGACAAACCGTTTATCGACATCTTTAAAAGCTTGTAACGAACTTGAGTCTCCACAATCTCGCTGCAAGCCATGTTCTATAGCCTCGTACCAGAGTGCTTGAAGGGAATCTTTATCGGGCTTTTGAGCGCGACCATGAATGAATATTATTTTCTTAGCCATAGCAGGACGTCCTAAATTACATAATTAAAGTTATTATTATCAATAGTAAGCATCTATTAGATTAGGTCAGCCCCTACAAATAAGTGTGATTACGATTGCATATCTAAATAATGATTGATAAATAATTTATATAACTATGAGGTGCTCGTTTAAGGACCATAAACGAGTGACAGGTGCGAACATTACTCGCAAATTGGGAATGAATGTCGCTAGCAAAACCTCCAACTACAAAAAAGCCCCGCAATCGCGAGGCCTTAGTTCTTCTATCAACGGTTACCACTATCCTTTAACAACTAAAGCGCCCTACTTCACTGACTTCACCGCTTTCATCAAGGTTGCGTTGAACTGCTGTGGTTGCTCAAGCATTGGGAAATGGCCAGAGTCTTCAATGTAGTAAATGCTGTAATCCTTGATGTGTTGCTTGTTCGCTTCTGAATCCGTTGGCCATAGGCGAGCGTTGACCAATATTACCGGTACGTTCACGTTCTCATACACGCGGTGTGCTTCGCCTGTCACGTATTGGCCTAGATAATGGCGGAACTGGTTTATCGCGATGGCTGGCGGTGCTGATGCCATGTCTTGCGTTACCCAATAAAGTAAATCTGCGTCTACGTCTTTTGGTAGCGAGTCTTTCACGAACATAGTAATGCCCACTTGGAAGTCGGCTTCAAATGGTTTGGTCATTGCATCTAGATCGCTTGGTGAAACGGCTAGTGCGACGTTTTGCGATGTATCGACACCAATAATGCCCTTCACTCTTTTCGGCATCAGTTTAGCAGCTTCTGCAATAACACCTCCCGCCATGGAATGCCCGACTAAGATGACGGATTCGAGTTGTTCTTTCTCGATGACGGCTTTGATGTCTTCAGCAAACGCAACCATGGTGTACTCTTGGCGATTAAACGATGAGTTACCATGCCCGGCTAAGTCCATGGTGATCACTTGGTACTGCTTTGCAAACTCACTCACTTGGTTCTGCCACAGCCTACTGTCTAAGCTCCAACCGTGAATGAAGATCAGTGCTGTCTCCCCACTGCCACTTTTGCCATACGCGATTTGCTCACCATCGTGAGATATCGCAATACCGTACTTAACTGTTGAATCATGAGCCATGGCATTCATGCTACCAAGCGCCATGAATACCAAGAGTGTGATGTTTAGAATTAAACGTTTCATAGTGTCTCTCTACTTACTTTGGAGGGAACACAGAAAACTCCCCTCTCAATCAATATAGTCACTATAAAGTATGAAGTTGTAGACAGGTCAAGGAAAGCTATGAGGATAACTGTCTAGACCTCGTTAATTTAAGAGCGCATATACGCAAATGGGTTGTTTATAGTAAAAAGCAGCGAGTATTCAGCCACACCATTAGTCGTGTAAATACAACTCGTAGCCATAACATTTATTAATCAAAAACAATATACCACCCTATTGTTTCCCCTAATTCGTTATTTTTGATAAGTAGCTCTACTAATCAGTAGAGATATGCATTGTAGTATAGTATTCCACAATGCAATAATGGTTACTGCTATTGATTGCACTTATGGAGAATATATGGCTAAGCCAGTGCAACTTGCTAATGGTACCTGTTTCAAAACACAGTCAGAAGCGAAAAGTCATTTCAAAGCGATCCTAAACGCTAACCGCCACCAAGCGGCAATAACGCCTCATGACGAAGAATTTTCAGACGTTCTTGCTTTATATAAACGGCATCCTGAATTTCATTGGAAAACTAAAGACGAACACAGCGTTAAAGAGTTCATCATTAAAAACACTGGTCAATTTAAAACTCGCTGTTTTCACGTTGTACATCATGATGGGTCTCTTGCTGACTGGAGCTACATAACAGCCATAAGTGGACAATTAAAAAGTCAATTTGAATGTTTTGCGGACGGGGCAAGACATTTACTCAGCAGTGGATCATATGACTTTAGGGATCCTACCTTTAAAGTAAAATGTGTCAGCTTTATCGAATCTCGTGGTTTTACGATTAATTCAATTCCCTCTAAGTGGATCTCTGCTCCGGACAAGCTTCAATATCACTCTAGCTTGACCGAGTGCATATCAAAGGATTTTGTAGATTGGTATGAAAGAAATGAGTGATAAAGCCCCTAAATATTCCTTGAGGATACCAAATGACCATAAACATTAATCGTTACTTATCAGTCGACAAAAGTTCGTATGATTCTTGTATTGGTTGTTTAGATCATGAATATAAGATTGATGGGTACAAAACTAACGTAAGACTTCATTACTTAAAGTTCGACGGTAACGGCCAGCCAATGGTCAAAGCTCTTGCGAATCTACTTTATGAATTCATCATTGATTACTGTATATCATCAGCAAACAGACCGGATCAACTTACTGATCTGCTCCAGTTAGACTGGACACCGCATTAAGCTACATATTGTTTTTCAAAGTTAACTGGGCTTAGATACCCAAGAGCACTGTGCCTTCTTGTTCGATTATAATCAACTTCAATGTATTCAAAAAGCGCTTGGCGCATCTCTTCTCGGGTCATTATCGGCTCGTATTGGACGGCTTCTACTTTCATTGAGTGGAAAAAGCTTTCAACACAGGCGTTATCCCAACAATTCCCCTTCCTACTCATGCTTTGTTTTAGAT
>NZ_JAKJSY010000126.1:0-6452 GCF_050337445.1 Vibrio minamisatsumaniensis
GACTTATTGTATTACAAATAAAAGTTAATATTGGAAGCTATTTTGTGTCATTAGATGGTGGAAGTGTGAGATAAGGCTCACTTTTCGGCTCGGTGAGGTAAAGAAGAGCTGCTGAACCGTTGTTGACAGTCACATGGCGAGTTAATGGATAAAAACGGTTGAGTTTAGAGTGGCCTTTGTGCGTTGTTCTTGAGTCTAGCTCTACGCAATATTCTTTCATTTCACTTCATTAGTCGCATCTCACATTCTGACARAGCGACAATTGACATAAAATAGTACAAATATACATAATCACACTACTTTTATATAGATAAGTGAGATAAATGTGAATAAGTCAATCTTCGTCTTGGTACTCGCTTCGCTTACGTATGGCTGCGGTGGAAGCAGTTCCAGTGACTCAAGTGCCAGCGGTGCTCCTCCTGTACCTAATAAACCAGGAACGTCTCATGGTGTTGTTGCTCCCTATGAGATTGCCAAGTATCAAAATATCCTTGCTAGCTCAGATCTTCAGGTGTCAGATCCTAAGGGCGAGGAGGGCAACAAAACGTCACCCGTAAAAGCCGGTAACTTCCAAGGTTATGTCAGTGACTATTTTTATGCAGATGAAGAGACTGAGAATCTTATCTTCAAAATGGCGAACTACAAGATGCGTTCTGAAATTCGTGAGGGAGACAACTTTCGTATCAATGAAGCGGGCGTGAGACGCACTCTACATGCGGAAATAAGCCTGCCGGATATTCAGCATGCAATGGCGAGCTCTCCTGCTGAACATGATGAAGTGACACTGCTACAGATCCACAATAAGGGCACCGACGAGAGTGGCACAGGTTACCTTCCTCACCCATTATTGCGTGTGGTGTGGGAGCAAGAACGAGATGGTCTCACCGGTCACTATTGGGCTGTTATTAAAAAAAATGCGATTGATTGTAGCAGTGCTGCTGACTCTTTGGACTGTTACGCCAATTCCTATAACCGCTACGATTTGGGCGAGGCGGATCTTGATCGTTTCACAAAGTTTGATCTTTCTATTTATGAAAACACCCTTTCGGTCAAAGTGAACGATGAAGTGAAAGTCGATGAAGACATCACTTATTGGCAGCATCTACTGAGTTACTTTAAAGCGGGCATCTATAATCAATTTGAAAATGGCGAAGCCACGGCTTACTTTAAGGCGCTTAGATACACCATCACACAAGTCAACGGTTCAAATGATTGGGACATTAATGATTGGAAGTTGACGATTCCTGCGAGTAAAGACTCTTGGTATGGAAGTGGGGGTGACAGTGCCGCTGAACTAGAACCTGAGCGTTGTGAGTCGAACAAAGACCTCCTTGATAATGATCGTGATGTCTATGACCGTAAGATTGGTCTCTCTTATTTCAATGTTGATGAAGGAAGAATGCACTTTAGAGCGGATATGGGGTATGGCACCTCTACACAAAACTCTAACTATATTCGTTCTGAGTTAAGGGAGTTGTACCAAAGCCGTGCTCAACCAGATTGCAGTACCAGCGATAAGGATACAAGTTGGTATCTGAACGATACAAGAACGCATGTCAGTAATCATGAGTTAACCGCCACCTTACGAATTGACGCGCATCCAGATATCACCAGTCAGGACCCGAAAGTGATAGTAGGGCAAATTCATGGGTGGAAGATCAGCCAAGCTCTGGTCAAACTGGTTTGGGAAGGGAGTCATAAGCCAGTGCGCATGGTCATGAACTCTAAGTTTAAACGTGATAATCAATCTTGCAGCGATTGCGAACCGTTTAGTGTCGCATTAGGTACTTATCCTGCGGGTGTTGAATGGCGATATACTATCCGTGCCGATCAAAATGGTCTTTATCTTGCCACTCATGATGGGGATGGAAGAAACACGATTGAGCATTTCCTTGGATGGGGTCAAGAGTATAAAGACAAAGATGGCGACACCGTTTCGCTAACACCGGATTGGGCATCACCGGATATCGCTTTTTATTTTAAAGCGGGCATCTATCCTCAATTTAAACCCAATAGTGCATATAAAGGTGAGATATTTGATGTGAGCTTTAGCTCTCTCAGAGTCGACCACTTTTGATTGGCTGAATGCTAAATAGTGACAGTGAAGACCGCATTTGTTTCTAGCAATGCGGTCTTTTGTTTGATGGACCAGCGATCATCGTGAGGTCTTCAGTGAAAACAGTCGGAATTTTCTCGCTCAAAATCGTTCATTTTTCCGTTTTTTTGAGGGGAGGTTTTGGTTCTTTTATCTTTAAAACTTATCTACTTTGTTTTAATTAATCGGAAATGTGATCCAGTTAAAGTATAGCGGAACGGAAAGTGTCCCTAGTCTCATTTATCCAACTAAGCGTTTTATTTGTATTATAAGATTATGTAAGATTTTTATGTTGTCGCAAATAACGAGAGATTAAATGCTGTATAGCGCGTGTTTGCTGATCTAACTTTTACTTACGAACGCGGCCTCCGTATTATCATAATGGATTGAATATGAAACAAATTACTCTAAAAACTTTACTTGCCTCTTCCATCATACTCGCAGCGGGTTGCGCGAGCACCACGCCCCCTAATGCTGATTTTCCGAATAATAAAGAAAGTGGTGAAGCGATTCTGACGCCAGTGGCGATGACTGCGAGCAGTCACGACGGCAATGGCCCTGATCGTTTGTTTGACCAAGATCTAACAACACGATGGTCATCGGCAGGTGACGGCGAATGGGCCATGTTGGATTATGGTTCAGTGCAAGAATTTGACGCGGTTCAAGCTTCATTCAGTAAAGGAAATGAGCGCCAATCTAAATTCGATATTCAAGTCAGTGTTGATGGTGAAAACTGGATAACCGTACTTGAAAATCAAATGAGCTCAGGTAAGGCAATCGGTCTAGAGCGTTTCCAGTTTGAGCCAGCGGTTAAAGCGCGTTACGTTAAATATGTGGGCCACGGCAATACCAAAAATGGTTGGAACAGTGTGACTGAACTCGCTGCGGTGAACTGTAACGTTAACGCTTGTCCTGCTAGCCATATCATTACTCCAGACGTCGTGGCCGCAGAACAAGCAATGATCGCTGAAATGAAAGCGGTGGAAAAAGCACGTAAAGAAGCTCGTAAAGATCTGCGTTCGGGGAACTTCGGTGTAGCAGCTGTTTACCCTTGTGATACGACCGTTAAATGTGACACGCGCAGTGTGTTGCCCGTACCGACGGGCTTACCTAGCACACCGGTAGCAGGTAATGCGCCGAGTGAAAACTTTGATATGACTCATTGGTACTTATCGCAACCATTCGATCATGATAAAAATGGCAGACCTGATGATGTGTCTGAGTGGAATCTTGCAAACGGCTACCAACACCCAGAGGTTTTCTACACAGCAGACGATGGCGGTCTTGTATTCAAGGCTTACGTAAAAGGTGTGCGTACCTCTAAAAATACCAAGTACGCCCGTACTGAACTTCGTGAAATGATGCGTCGTGGTGATCAGTCTATCAGCACTCAAGGTGTTAACAAGAACAACTGGGTATTCTCAAGCGCACCTGAAGCAGACCTAAAAGCTGCGGGTGGTATTGACGGAGTTCTAGAAGCCACGTTAAAAATCGATCACGCGACAACGACAGGTAATGCGAATGAAGTCGGTCGCTTTATCATCGGTCAGATTCACGATCAAAACGATGAGCCAATTCGTCTGTACTACCGTAAGTTGCCAAACCAAGCAACGGGTGCGGTTTACTTTGCACATGAAAGCCAAGACGCGACAAAAGAGGACTTCTATCCTCTCGTTGGCGACATGACGGCTGAAGTGGGGGACGATGGTATCGCGCTTGGCGAAGTGTTTAGCTACCGCATTGACGTGAAAGGCAACACGATGACAGTTACGCTAATGCGTGAAGGTAAAGACGATGTGGTACAAGTGGTTGATATGAGCAACAGCGGTTACGACGTAGGTGGCAAGTACATGTACTTCAAAGCCGGTGTTTACAACCAAAACATCAGTGGCGATCTAGACGATTACTCACAAGCGACTTTCTACCAGCTAGATGTATCTCACGATCAATACCAAAAGTAATCTAATCATATAGCGTATAGCCTCCAACTGCTCGAGTTCGGAGGCTTTTTTGTGCTTGCTATTTGGTTAAAAACGCTCGTAACTTAAAGCGTGGTTAAGAGCGTGGTAGCAATGATATTCAAGGTGAATTATGGGACTAGATCAGCAACAAATGTTTGTTTGTAACTTGCACTCGTCTGTAGTTCTTGTTTTATCCATTGGTTAAATGGACTAAAGTCAGAGTGAACTGGCCAAAAAATAGAGGCCACGATTCTCTTACCAAAAAAATCGGGACGGTCTGTAATTACTTTGAGTGAACTGTCGCCTTCAATACGGAACATGGGTAAAAAGGCGATGCCTTTTTGGGCCTTACATAGGTCTATAATGGTAGCGAAATCGTCAAGCCGCCATAAGTTATATGAAGTGATCTTGGATAAATTCAACAATTCTTCACACCCATCCATCAATAGAATGCGTTGCGATGACATTTGATTTGTAGAATAAGCTAAGTCTTCGTGAGCAACCCACCAACAGTTGACATGAAATAATTCTTCAACGTTAAAGTCGTTGTTCGTTTTATGGTACGGATTACCTAATGCTAGATCTATCTTTCCTTCGTTAATATAATTTCCTAAAATAACGCTTGGTTTTGTCACAACCACTAAATCGACATTAGGAAACGTTTCCGAAAATCTGGCTAGTGTATCTTTGACGTCTTTATTGAATACCAACGGGTCTATGCCCACACGGAAAACAATTTGATCTGATACATTCATTTGTGCTGCAATTGTCGCCAATTCGCGATATTTCGAAACAATAGATAAAGATAACTGGAACAGGCGCTCGCCTTTCTGTGTCAGCCAGACTTTAGAGTGCTGTCTATTAAATAAATTGAAGCCTAGATCTGATTCAAGATTTTGAACCGCTGTACTCACCGTTGACTGAGATTTACCAAGCTTACGTGCAGCGGAACTAAATGAACCTTCCTCAACTACTGATATAAACGAAACAATATTTTCGAAATGCAGTTTCATGGTTAGATAAGCCTTTAGCGCAGGATAATTATTTTTATTATTCAATGCACAATAACGTTATGATTTCTATTTTTCAACTTGTTTTATAAAAACATTCAGTTAGTTATAGAAAGCCAGAGCGTAACTATAGATTATTTGAATGTCATGATAGGTTAGCTATTACATTTATTTCATGGATGTTGATTTGTTGTTTCCTAATATTATTGGGTTTTATGTTTTGTGATTGTAATTAAGGTGTAAGTTGTATGATATTTGTTTTTTTAACATACAGAGCTTGGTGAGTGAATGGTTTAGGATCTGCATTGTCTTAATTTCGTTTATGTTGTTGAAAAGTACGATAATTAATAAAAATACAACAAACACCAAGCTTAAAAAGTGTGATGTCGCTCGCATAATTGGACTTTGTTAAACATTTTGTTACAGGTTGGTTGGTAGGTGGGATTTTATTTAAGTTGTTGTATTTTATTGATTTTTTGTTGCTCTAACTAGCTCTATTATCTATTTTTTGATTGTTTTATATTCTAACTATAGATTAAGTCGATAGGGGTTATTTTTCATCCGGCTAACAAAATGACATAACATAACCATGAATTCTCATATGACGATAGGAACAAAAAATTGATTACTAAACTATATGTAAAAACAAGCGTATTTTTATCACAATTCAAGAATGACGAGCGTGGTGTAACGGCGATTGAATATGGTCTAATCGGTGTGGCAATGGCTGTTTTGTTGACTACAGCGTTAGGTGATGGTGGCTTTATTGGTAAACTGACAACTGCATTCGAAAAAATCGCAACTACGATTACTACAGCTTCTGGTAGCTAAGCTCAGTAATATAATAAAGATAATTGAGCCAGACCTGTGTATTCATTGGTCTGGCTCAATTAATTTAGAGTTTAAATAAGAATCACTCTACCATAATCTTGGGGGTTTTCTGATTTTGAGCCATGAATGGTACTTGTTCGTTTTACTGATAATGTGTATATACGTGTCTTCTGTCGAWTTTCTTTATCGCAAAATACATAATCATGCGTTGTTGGTTTTGCTCTTGTTTCAGAGTTTTTTTTCTCCATTAGATATTCACGTTACCACCTTTTTGCTGATGTTAGGGGTTGGGCTAATACTTTATGCGTTGATTTGGATAGGGGCGGGTGATATTAAATACGCTGCTGTGTTATCACTGACAATCCCTCTCAACGAGTTACATTGGGCCTATATTATGACGGCTTTTACTGGTGGTTTTTTATCGCTTGGTTATTTAATCAGCAGAAAACTAATAAGTAACACGTCGAATAGCCAGGAAGGAATCCCGTACGGGATAGCCATTAGTGTGGGATTTTACTTAGTAATTTTAACTCAAAATACGCCACATATTTAAAC
>NZ_JAKJSY010000127.1:0-6357 GCF_050337445.1 Vibrio minamisatsumaniensis
TTTGGGGATGACCCTGTGCCATCGTAAGAGCGTTGCTCAGTTTGCCAATTCTCTATGATGTCGTCAGATAACCAGATATCAATGCGCCCACGATCACGAAGACTTTGGTTGTATTCAGCATAATTGGTTTGCCGATAGGTGTGCTTTTTGAAGTGATGACGTCTGGATTCGTTGTCTTTGTAAGGCATGATTTTTGAACTGGACACGAAGATAGATGGCAAGGATAAAGTAAGGCACGCTCAAATCAAAATTGACGATTTTATGAGCGCGTCAACAAAGCCTCTCCGTACCCCAAGCCGTACCCAGAGCGATTTTGGCTACAATTAAAAACCGTTTAAATCCTTATTTAATGAGCTCTAGCATTACACCCGCTTCCATGTGGTGGGTGTAAGGGAATTGGTCAAATAGCGCAAAACGAGTGATGTCGTGCGTTTCGCTTAGAATGTCTAGGTTCTCTTTCAAGGTTTCAGGGTTGCAAGAGATGTACATGATGCGTTCATAGCTCTGCACCATTTTACAAGTATCAACATCCATGCCTGAACGAGGTGGATCAACGAAGATAGTGTTGCAGTTGTAGCTCTTTAGATCGATGTTTGCTTGTTGCAGGCGGCGAAATTCACGTTTGCCTTCCATTGCTACGGTAAAATCTTCTGCAGACATGCGAATAATCTGAACATTATCAATCTTGTTTGCCGCAATGTTGTACTGTGCAGACTCTACTGACGGTTTCGCCAGTTCTGTTGCCAGTACACGCTCGAAGTTTTGTGCTAGCGCTAGTGAGAAGTTACCGTTACCACAATAAAGCTCAAGTAAGTCACCTTTACTGTCTTGAGTACAATCAACCGCCCACTCAAGCATTTTTTCTGCGACTTTACCGTTTGGTTGAGTGAAGCTGTTTTCTACCTGTTGGTAGATGTAACTCTCACCGTTCACGTCTAGTTTTTCGATTACGTAGTCGCGGTCCAGCACGATTTTCATTTTACGTGCACGGCCAATCAGGTTTAGGTTAAAGCCTTCATTGTTTAATTTTTGTTTGAGTGCTTTAGCATCTTGAATCCACTGCTCACCCAGTTGACGATGGTAAAGCAGTGATACCAAAATCTCGCCACTCAATGTCGAAAGAAAATCAACTTGGAACAGTTTGTGACGTAGAGAGTGGTTATCTTTCATTGCCTCTGTTAATAGAGGCATTAAGTCGTTAATAAGGCGGCTCGCTGCCGGGAACTGATCGACTCGGTATTTTTCTTTGGTCTCTTGATTGAACATGACGTAATACATTTCGTCACCTTCATGCCACACGCGGAATTCAGCTCGCATGCGGTAGTGTTGTTCTGGAGATTCATACACTTCCAGCTCAGGCACATTGTATTCTGAGAACATGTCAGTAAGACGTTCAGTCTTTTCTGCCAGTTGTTCTTGGTAGCGTTGCGGGTTTACATCTAAATTCGCCATTGTTATGCCTTTTGCTGTCGTGCTTTTAAATCAAGAGCGCAGATTTTATTCAATCACAGGCGCTTGTCCAGTGTTGAGAGCCATTCAATGCCAATCGACCATGAAAACTATAGCTTATAACTATCTTAGACTGGACAAATGATTCCGAGGTCAATACTATCTTCGGCAAGCTGGTGCCATTTAGATGTATAGATGGCTGAAGAGGGAATCTGGTGTAAATCCAGAACTGACGCGCAGCGGTAAAAGAGAACGAGTATTCATCAGACACTGCAAATAGCTTTTTGTGGGAAGTCGAATATTAGGTAACCATTAGGTTGTGCTCTTGAGTCCGAATACCTGCCAGCGGCCAAACCATAAGATGTGGTTTGGTAGGACTTTACGCGATTTAGGATCACAACATGAACAAATCCCTTTTAGCGGTTGCTGTTGCATCGCTGCTTTCACCTATCTCCAATTTACACGCCCAAGAAGCATCAGCTGATGAAACTATGGTGGTTACGGCTAACCGTTTTGAGCAAGTTGATGGTGCTGTATTGGCACAAACGGTTGTTGTAACTAGAGAAGATATTTCAAAACTTCAAGCTAACAGCCTCATTGATGTTTTTCGAACTCTGCCAAGTGTTGAAGTGGCCCAGTATGGCGGTCGTGGGCAAACAGCCTCGTTCTATGTGCGAGGAGGCAGTTCCTCTCAAGTCTTAGTTCTGGTCGATGGTACCCGTTTACCAAGGGCCATGATGGGGGGCGTGGATTTTAACTCTCTACCAGTCAACTCAATTGAAAGAATTGAATTCATTCGTGGTGCTCGTGCCTCTGTATATGGGTCAGAAGCGATTTCAGGTGTAATCAATATTATTACTCGAGCTGATGTGAATGAAAATGCCGTTAAAGTACACGGTGGTTTTGGTACTAATAACCACTATGTTACCTCTTTAGCCGCGCTGCATAAGATTGATGATAGCCAACATATTAAAGCCGTTGTGGGTTATGAAAAAGATGATGGATTTAACGTTAAGCCGCTTGACGGTATCAATGAGGGTGATGAGCATGGTTTTGAGTCATACAATGTCAACATTGGCTACCAAAACCAACTGACTAAGCGTGTGAATGCTTTTGTCAATGTGGTGGCTTATGATAACGAAGGCGAATATGACAATAGTTATGCCGCTTCCTCTTGGGGGCCGGCAAGTCACGAAGAAAAAGTCGGTCGAACTGAATTTCGTTCTATCAACACAAATTTGGCTTACAGCGAAGGTGACCTCACTTCAACTCTTGATCTGACTTACGCAGAACAAGATAACTACGATTATGTTGTCGGTAAGAGTAAGAAAAGTGGTGGTATCACTTCGATTAACCAAATCAATGCTGCGTGGTTAAACTCTTACCGAGTCAATGAGCAGTTAGCTTTAGGGGCGGGAGTTGATTATCGCCGAGAAGAGTTGGATGAAGGTTATACAGGCTCTCGTTACTATAAGCCGGAAGAGAATCCTCGTGAAAATTACGGTGTCAGTGTCATTAGTCAATACACGTTAGACAGTTGGACATTGGAAGCGAGTGCTCGAAACGATGAAAACAGCCAGTATGGAAACAATACGACGTGGCAAGCGGCTGCGGGTTGGGCGTTTCTTGATAACTATGAGATTAAAGCAAGCTATGGTACTGCCTTCAGAGCGCCGACCTTCTTAGACTTATATTACCCAGGTTATGAAGCTCCTAATTTAAAAGCAGAAGACTCTCAGAATACTGAACTTACCCTTGAAGGTTCACACTCTTATTTAGATTGGTCGATTACTGGCTTTATCAACAAGATTGATAACATGTTGATGTGGCAAGGTTCAGGTATGACTAATATTGGTGAAGCTGAAATAAAAGGGGTGGAATTAGGCCTTGGATTCGACACCTCAATTGTTACCCATCAGTTCTACCTTGATTGGAAAGATCCCGTCGATAAATCTAATGGTAAGGAACAGCAATTGGCATATCGTTCCAAACAAGGTGCCAAGTGGAATGCTTTTGCTGAATTTGGGGATTGGGTATTAGGCTCTCAGTACCTATACCAAGGCGAGCGCTTCAATGGTGCGACACGATTGGCAAGTTACAGTCTTTGGAACTTTACTGCGGAGTACGCCGTTTCGCCAGAGTTTAAGGTGAAAGGAAAGCTGAGTAACGCATTCAATAAAGATTATGAGATGTATAGTGGTTACGCGACACCGGGTCGTGAATACTTTGTATCAGCGACTTACCAATTCTAATTTCCTAAACCGCCTTCGGGCGGTTTTTTCTTGTAGAGTGTATTAATGAAAAAGAAAGTCATCATAAGCTGGTCATCAGGAAAAGACTCCACTTTAACGCTGGAGCGTCTACTTGAAAGCTCTGAATATGAAGTTGTTGCGCTTTATACGACATATGTTGGAGATGAAGTTCCTTTCCAAGCGACTCCGCTCGGTGTGGTTGTCATGCAGGCTCAATTAATCGGTTTACCATTAATCAAGATTGAGCTTCCAGAAGTGTTCCCGAGTAACGAGATCTATCAACGTACCATTGTTAAGGCGCTTAAAGGCTCGGGCTTATCCATCGATGCAGTCGCGTTTGGTGATATGTTTTGTAATGGCATTGCTGAGTACCGAAGAAGTTATATAGAACCTGCCGGTTGGGAGTGTGTGTTTCCTCTTATGGGAGAGAGTAGCCAAGCGCTGGCTCAAGAAATCATAGATAGAGGAATCGACACCTTTCTCGTCACGGTCGATAGTGAGGCATTAGAAGCTAGTTATTGTGGACAACAATACACGTCTGAGCTAGTAGAGAGTTTGCCAAGTCACGTCGATCCATGTGGAGAAGATGGTGAGTTTCATACTTTAGTCACGTCAGCCCCTTGCTTTAAAGGAAAGCTTAAGATAGCGCTGGAAAATGTAGAGCAGGCTGAGCGATTTGTTCATCAACGCTATCGAGCTTGTATTATGTAGAGAGAGGATTTGCGAACACTAAGCGAAGGAGTATTATGACGGCGGAACTTATTACAGGTAATCATTGTGTCGGATAGTCTACAAAAAAACATATTAGTCTTTGATTCTGGGGTAGGGGGGCTATCTGTGTATAAAGAGATAAGTCAGTTACTGCCGAATCATAACTATATTTATGTATTCGATAATGAGGCTTATCCATACGGTGAACTTGATCAACAAGTCCTTATCCACAGAGTTCAAAGCATCGTGGCGAGTTTTGTATCGAGCCACGCTATTGATATCGTCGTGATAGCCTGTAATACAGCCAGTACGATTGTGCTACCTACACTTCGAGCTGGTAATCTAATTCCAATTGTCGGTGTTGTTCCTGCAATTAAACCGGCATCTCTACTTGCTAATAAAGCAGTGGGGCTTATTGCAACGCCCGCTACGATTACTCGTGAATACACTCACGATCTCATCAAAAACTTCTCAATTAATAAAAGAGTCGAGCTTTTAGGTTCGACACGGCTGGTGGATATGGCTGAAAATAAACTAAGAGGTGAGGCGATTGATCTTGAAGAGTTGCAACAGATCCTTCAACCGATGATCAACACGATTGATGTCGCCGTCTTAGGATGTACACACTTTCCATTGATTAAGACTGAGATTCAGCAAGTCTTAGGTAAGGACGTCTTATTAGTTGATTCAGGTAAAGCGATTGCCAAGCGAGTTCAAGGATTGTTGGATTTGGAAAGTAGTGGCCAAAAAGGGGGAGTGCGTGAGGTTTTTTGTAGTGCACTTCCTAAAAAAGAAAGTGCACTAAATAGTATGTTGAAACAGTTAGGGTTTAGCTCAGTTCAGCTTCGTCCGTCTCTGGGTGTTTAGGATCATTTGCAACTCGTACTTTTAAAGTTCGTTGCATGTAATCCTTATCGTTAAGCTCTGAAATGGCATGATTCACATCATTACTAGCCATTACCACAAATCCAAAGCCTCTTCTTTTACCAGTACGTTTGTCTTTCATTAAGCGTACTGCAAATACTTCACCATACTCCGAGAATAACTCACGTACGTGTGATTCATTCGCTTTGTATGGAAGGTTCCCTACATAAAGTGTTTTTGTTGATGCCTTAGGCTCTGAATCTGATTTTGAGTCGGTGCTTGAAAAGTTAACAACAAAAGCGGAAGCCAAGACACCAAGGATAAAGGTAATTGCAGGCGATATATCTACCTGAGAGAAAACAATGCCACCTAAAACAGCTAGTGCAGCAATTAACAACATCGATTTTTTTGAGTTCATATCGGAATACTACATATTAATAAACGAAATAGACGCGTCTACTCTTAACAAAATAGACACATGAATCTTACGTTCATGGTTTCCATTTTGCCAATATATTGCTGTGATAAGCCTCAAATGTTTAGTTTTTATTCGAAAAATGCGGAACTGGTGGCTTTTTTAGGCGATCAGAGAATTTCTTTAAAAAAGATCTTGTGCTCCATGTCGAACTCTCTATAATCCGCCTCACCGACACAGAGTGAGACGAAAGTCACACAGCAAATCGGTTGAGAAAAAAGGTTTGAAAATAACCCTTGACTCTCTAAGTGGTGCAGGTATAGTACGCACCCCTAGCGAATGAGATGTAAATCACAAAACGCTAGTGCTCTTTAACAATTTAAACCTATCAATCTGTGTGGGCACTCGTTGATGAATATCAAAACGTTTTATCGTTAGATAAAACAGATTCTTCGGAATCAAAATTGATTTCAATGAACTGAGTGACCAATCGAGATTAAGTTTACTTAGTCTTGGCACAGTCAATTCATTATCATTCTGTTGGAATGATAATAGCTTTAGAATTACTTTTTGTAGTTTTGAAGTCAGTATTCGTTGAGTCGACAAAATCTTAAATTGAAGAGTTTGATCATGGCTCAGATTGAACGCTGGCGGCAGGCCTAACAC
>NZ_JAKJSY010000128.1:0-5941 GCF_050337445.1 Vibrio minamisatsumaniensis
CGTTTCCTTGTGCGTCTTCTGAACAATAAAGTAACAAAAAAAAAATGTTTTGGGTAAGAAAATTACGGAATAAGACATAATTCTAGAGAAAAAAGCAAAAATAACGGCGCCCTTGGGCGCCGTATGTAATGAAACAACAAAAAATGAATATTTTTTATTTATTCCTCAATTTTTGCACCTTCAGGTGTGCCAGTGATCACTACATCAGCGCCACGGTGAGCGAATAGACCGACAGTAACAACACCAGCAATACCATTGATGATGTCTTCTAACTGTTTTGGATTTTCGATCGCCATACCGTAAACATCTAAGATCATGTTACCGTTATCTGTGATGCAGCCTTCACGGTAAACGGGATCACCACCCAGTTTCACCAGTTCACGTGCAACGTATGAACGTGCCATTGGAATTACTTCAACAGGCAGTGGGAATTTGCCTAACACATCAACAGCTTTAGTTCCGTCAACAATACATACAAACTTATCCGAGATAGCCGCGACGATTTTTTCACGAGTGAGAGCAGCGCCGCCGCCTTTGATCATGTCGCGTGAAGCATTAATCTCATCTGCGCCATCAACATAAACGTCTAGTTTGAAAACGTCGTTGCACTCAAAAACTTTGATGCCTAGTGCTTCCAGTTTTTCAGTAGAAGCGACAGAGCTTGAAACCGCACCTTTGATTTTCTCTTTTATTGTGCCAAGCGCGTCGATGAAGTGATTTACTGTAGAGCCAGTGCCAACACCGACAATGCTGCCTTCTTCAACATATTGAAGTGCTGCCCAGCCCGCTGCTTTTTTCATTTCATCTTGAGTCATGCCATTCTCCTGAATAAGGTATTGCGCTTTGAATTAATCGTTCGCGTATTGAAGTTAACGTTTCTATATTGAGGTTAACGTTTGCGGCGGGATTATAGCGCTTTAATGGTTGCTTTCCCATTGCCAAGTTTTATTCGGAGTCACGATTTTAGGTAACGGAATGTCCCACTCTTTTGTCGGTAAGGTATCGACATGTTGGCAATCATGAGCCAAACCAATTGGCGTTGCGCCACTGCCTGTCTCAAACCACTTCGCCAGAGTGCGATCATAATATCCGCCGCCCATGCCTAAGCGATGCCCTCGAGAGTCAAAACCAACAAGGGGGGCGAAGATAAGGTCGAGTTGATGGCAAGGCTTAACCAGCATTTGATTCAGTTGAGGCTCTACGATGCCATATTTATTTAATACCGTGGGAGTGGTTGGAGAGTAGTGCAGAAACAATAAGTGTCCGCTAGAGAAGGGGTGCAATACTGGTAAATACGTTTGTTTACCTTGCGACCATAACCACTCGATTAAAGGTTGGGTATTGAGTTCGCCATCAATAGAGATATAGAGCGCTATATGCTGAGCTGACTGGATCTCAGTCAGTTGAGCGCACTGCTGGACTAAATCTAAAGCGGATTGAGTTTGCTGTTCGCCAGACAAGGCATTGCGTTTGATGCGGATCTGTTTGCGAAATTCGCTGCGTGTGAGCGTCTGCATAAGAAAGGATACCCCAAAGTGCCGTTGAGAATAGATGGCCCTTGAACCAGCGAGTTCAAGGCGGATCAGCAATGATTACCGTAGGCTTCTCGGTCGGGCCGAGCATGCTCAATAGCACTCAAGTACTAACCCTTAGGGATTGCTTATCGGCTCGGGGACGTAAATCCTCTGACAAACACTCCAGGGTAAATTTTGTGTACGCTATTGCTGTCCGTGCTTAACTTTACTGAGGACATCTGACAGTGATGTCGTGAGCAATTCCATACGCTCGGTCAGTGCGTTTTGTTCATCATTTGCTTCAAACTTTTTCGTTTGTAATTCATAGCAAATATTCAGAGCTGCAATCGTTAGCAGCTTCACTTCATTAGTTACCTTAGTACGTTCAGCCATCTCTTTCAATCGATTATCAAGATCGGCCGCAGCTGCAATCAATGACTCTTCTTGCCCAGGAGGACAATTCACTCGAGTCAGTTTTCCTAATATTTCAACGTCTACCGCTTGATTACTCATGATGGATGAACTCTTTAACGCGCTATTTTAAGGCTTCTGCTCTTTATCTTTTTTTTAAAAGAAAAAGCGCAAGTACCGATGAGGAAGCAATCTCCTCTGAGGGAGAAACTATAGGTAAACCGCTATTAAGATTCAAGCTTTTCAGAGTGACTGTTTGTAAATGAGAGCTTGAGCACACAGTAATTCAGCAAATTGAACAATTGGTAGTCAGTCACTCTTCAATTGCTTGGTATCGACGCTTACCAGAATTGGGGTGAAGTGGTACGATTATATTATCGATATCAAGAATAACTGAGCGAACTACTGATGAGTGAAACGACTTTACCTGATTATCTAACGGTTGCGACTGAACTTCAATCGGCGAGCCTAGCCGTAAACCCAGCTGAGATGCATGGTCTGTTAACGGGTATGTTGAGCGGAGGCTTAAACCTGGCAGATAAAAGCTGGCAACCCCTGATCTTTGATTACACCAATGAAGGCATGGGTTGGCCCGATCGCGCATTAACGCTAGCGGAAGCGACACTCAAAGTCACGAGCAGTGAAATCACCGGTTCAGGCATGGAATTGTCTATGTTACTGCCAGACGAAGACGCAAGTGCAAGCTTGTTTGATCTTGCGGACGGTGTATCAGATTGGATTAACCATTTCATTTCAGGTTTAGGTCTGGTTGGCGCTCAATTGAATAAAGCGTCTGACGATACCAAAGAAGCGTTAGCTGATCTTGAAGAGATGGCAAAGCTAGGCATTGACGAAGATGATGACATGGAAGAGCAAGCGCAGCTTCTAGAGCACGTGATTGAGCATGTAAAAGCGTGCGCATTAACGATTCATGCTGAGTTTGGTGCTCGCCCATCTGAAGATTCGGCGCCAACCATTCACTAATTCGCTTGATTGTTTGAGGTTATGATGGCTCAGTATGATGTTGTAATTGCTGGTGGCGCAATGGCGGGGGCAACCTTAGCCCTTGCTCTGAATCACCTAAGCCAAGGTTCACTATCGATAGCAGTAGTGGAGCCTTATCAGGTTGATCATCAAGCTCACCCCGGTTTTGATTCTCGTTCGATCGCTTTGTCTTATGGCACGGTGCAGATCCTTGATTCTTTACACTTGTGGCAATCGATCGCTCCGGTCGCAACCCCGATTAAAGATATCCATGTATCGGATCGAGGACATGCCGGGATGACGGACATCTACAGTGACAATCTGGCTGTTGATGCGCTTGGCTACGTGGTGGAATTGGCGGATGTGGGACGAATCTATCAGCAGAAGCTTGAGGCTGAACCCGCAATTACGATACTTTGCCCTGAGTCTGTCAATAAAGTTGAACGTGAGCAATCGTTCATAACGATTGAGATGACAAGTGGACAAACGGTAACAACTCAGTTGCTGGTTGCAGCGGATGGTGCTATCTCAACCTGTTGTCAGCAACTTAATATCTCATTGAATGAGCATGACTTTGAGCAAGTCGCGGTGATCGCCAATATTATGGCGAGTGAACCCCATCAAGGTCGCGCCTTTGAGCGCTTTACTGAGCATGGACCCGTTGCTCTATTACCGATGAGTGACAACCGTTTGTCGCTGGTTTGGTGTTTGCCCCCAGAGCAAGCACAAAAAGTGATGACCTTAACTGACGACGAATTTCTTGAACAGTTGCAGAGTGACTTTGGTTGGCGACTTGGTCGACTAGAGAAAGTCGGCAAGCGTGCCAGTTACCCACTGATTCTTCGTCACCGCCAGCAGAATATTTCTCATCGCTTTGCGATTGTTGGTAATGCTGCTCAAACGCTTCACCCGATTGCGGGTCAAGGCTTTAATCTCGGCATTCGAGATGTGGCATCCTTAGCGGAAGAGTTGTGTACTCAGTTAGATGATGTGGGGCGTTACCGTGGTCTTGTTAACTTTAGAAAACGTAGAGAACAAGATAGAGACACAACGATCACGCTGACTTCAAGCCTAGTTCATCTGTTCTCAAACAATTTTTTGACCGCTCGCATTGGGCGTAATCTTGGGTTAGCGGTAATCGATAACCTTCCACCACTTAAAGGTCCACTTTTGCGTCATACGCTTGGCCTAGTAAAAAGATAAGGTAGAAAATAATGATGCAAAGTGTTGATATCGCGATTGTTGGTGGTGGCATGGTTGGCCTAGCGCTTGCTGTTGCTCTGAAAGACAGTGACTTAAGAGTCGCCGTCATAGAGGGCAGAGCACCCAATGAAGGGCTGAGTGAACTGCCGGATGTTCGAGTGTCTGCATTGAGTCGTTCTAGTGAAGTCATTTTACGTAACCTAGGTGCATGGCAAGGCATTGAGCAAAGACGTGCTGCGCCCTACCAAGCGATGGAAGTGTGGGAACAAGACAGCTTTGCTCGCATTGAGTTTGACTCGACACGCTTGGCTCAGCCGAATCTCGGTCATATCGTTGAAAACCGCGTGATTCAACTGGCACTGCTTGATCAGGTTAAGCAGCAAGACAATGTCAGCCTGTATATGCCCGCCACGTGCAAAACGATGGCGATTGGTGAAAGTGAAGCATGGTTAACTCTAGACAATGGCCAAGCACTGACCGCTAAGTTAGTCGTGGGCGCGGATGGCGCGAACTCTTGGGTTCGTAAGCAGCAAGATATTCCTCTAACGCATTGGGATTATGGGCACAGTGCGATTGTTGCGAACATCAAAACCGCAGAGCCGCATCACAGCGTTGCTCGTCAAATATTCACACCTCAAGGCCCATTGGCATTCCTACCAATGCAACCGAGCAACATGAGCTCGATTGTTTGGTCTACAGACCCCAATCGTGCCGAGACACTTGTATCTATGTCGGATGCTGATTTTAATAAGCAACTGACGGCTGAGTTTGACTCAAAACTTGGGCTATGCGAAGTGGTGGGTGAGCGTTTTGCCTTTCCACTGCGTATGCGTTATGCGCGTGACTTTGTTGTAGAACGTGTGGCTTTAGTGGGGGATGCTGCACATACCATTCACCCGTTAGCCGGGCAGGGCGTGAACCTGGGTCTATTAGACGCAGCAAGCTTAGCGCAAGAGTTGCTAAAGCTATGGGTCGCAGGCGAGGACATCGGTACCAAGCGTCACCTCCGTGGCTATGAACGCTGGAGAAAAGCAGAGGCGGCCAAAATGATTGCCTCTATGCAGGGTTTTAAAGATCTGTTTGAAGGCGATAATCCAGCTAAGAAGTTGATTCGTGGTATCGGTATGAAGCTTGCGGGCCAGCTGCCTGGCGCAAAAGATGAAATAATGAAAAGGGCGCTCGGCCTATCCGGAAACCTTCCTGATTTAGCGAAACGTCCCATGACTTACCGATAGCCACTCAATAGCTAAGCTGTTGAGTCGTTTTAAAGAATAACCCGCGGCAAAATATGAGGCTCAGAATTAGAAGCGCTAAAAAGGGTTGGCATTAATATGCCAACCCTTTTGTTTTTAATTCTTTAGATAATCAGATTAGGCGTATGCGCAACGCAGTTTCATGATTTCATTGTTGATCTCTTTCACGGTTTGAAAGTGACGTTTTTCTGCTCGCTCCGGTAATACGAGTTTGCCATGATCAAACTCAAATTTTCCGACGCCGTAAATGTAGATTCGTCCTTTGAAAAGTCGACTTACATGTTTAGCAATCATACCCGGTGTATAGCGCTTAAACAGTCTCATTCTTAATTATCCTTATATTTACTTAGCCAGCATATTGTAGAAAAAATCCGAAATAATAATTGTGATAAGCGTGGATTAATATGCAGTAGAGTTGACGTTAATTAGATATTTGTGGTGTTCTAAGCACTTTTTGTAGTAAATATCCATTTTTACGTGAGATTCTCCTCAAAATAATAGTGAGTAAGGAAACCGCCATGAACTTTCCTGTTTAGTTATTAAGCAGTAGGGATGTTACAGATATAAGAATAGGCG
>NZ_JAKJSY010000129.1:0-5893 GCF_050337445.1 Vibrio minamisatsumaniensis
GTTTTGTTTTGTATATATCATTATGCTTATTTTCACTAAAATTAAACCCTAACTTCTTTCGTGAGATAATGTTTTTCATCAGAAGATAAATGTCACTTTCTAAAGCGAGGCTATCTTTAATATCTGTTATAAAATTACGTTGAATACTTGTTAAAAACTCTCTTACTGCTTTCAGTAATTTACTGTCATAACATAAGTATTGCCCTTTTTTAAATGTCAACGAATAAAAGATAGAAGACAACACTCTATTTTCATTATCTGATTTCTCTTCAAGTAATACTGAATCATGCCAAGGCAGCTTTGGTAGGTTTTTTCTTTCAATTTTATGACCTTGACTTACTCTAAAGTTACTAACAATCAGGTATATCATCATAAATTTCCGAGAGTTGTAATCTAAACTAACTTTCTTGTCAGAAATAACTCTAGTCAGTTGTTCTTTTGAAACAGTCAAGTAATCACTACACTTATTATAGAAAACATCAAATAATATTTTTTCAATTGGGTTATTAGTAATTTTTGAGTTCAGACAAAGGTTCTGGTCAAGCTGTGATAGTTTAATCAATTGCATAGTAACCAGCAACCTGATCCCTAGTTCATTTCCTGTTAACTCAGTTCCCTTTCTTCGATGAGTAACAAGTGATAAATTAGCTCTGGCTAAAACTTGGCTCAGTATTTGAGTATCGTTTTTTAAAGTGCTAACACTGACACCTATTATTTTATATATTTCCTGTTTGCTCATAACCTTGTTGAAAATCAACATTAATATTACACATTCAACTCTCTGTTTTTGATTTGGCTTATATGAGGCTAAGTCTAAGGTATTGATAAGTCGTATATAATCTGAATATTCTATATCAAACAAATTTGGCACCGTAGGCTGTGATAAATGTTTATATTTAGATATATAGGAAAAACTGCGCTGAAGTGAACGATAAATAGTCGCCTTATCCTTTTCAAAGTATTGCTCCAACGAGGAAAATGAAGAAATTTCATTTTGCGTGATATACTTCACAAGTTGTAAGTCAAATTTATTTACCTTCATCACATTTTCAAGACCATTGAGAATAATATACCCATACAATCATATACATGCATCAGTTAAGGGTCAATAACTGCAATAGCTTGCTGTCAGTTTATGTCATTGAATGACCCTAAATTATCTATAAAATTGGCGCTACCAAAATATGGAGGACAAAATGAATAGTTCATTTAAACAAGAAGTTCAAACATTTGGCCGCTCGCTATTGTTGCCCATTGCAGTGTTGGCACCAGTGGGTATGATCATGGGTATCTCTTCTGCTCTAGGTCAATCCTACATGATTGAACAAATGCCATTTCTTGGGCATGAAGGATTTAAAGCTTTATTTAGTTCATTAAAAATTATCGCTGGTGTGATTTTCTCTAATATTCCACTTCTATTCGCTATGGGTGTTGCGTATGGAATGTCAAAGAAAGAAAAGGGCATAGCCGTTTTTTCATCTGTCATTGCTTATTTGACTTTGATGATATCTATGAAAGCCAGCCTAATTCTTACGGGAGATTTGGCTACTGGGAAGCTAGCATTAGCAGGCCAAGGGATAGTCTTGGGTATCCAGACCTTAAAAATTGAGGCTCTAGGGGGCATAATTGCCGGATTAATAGCATCGAAAATAACAGATCGCTTTTATCGCTTACAACTTCCCCTTGCTTTCGCCTTCTTTAGCGGTAAGAAATCTGTAGCTATTATATCTATAGCGGCAACCATACCTGTTGGTTTATTGATTCCATTCATTTGGGATCTATTTACCTCAGCGATGATTTCGTTATCTGGATTTTTTATGTATGAAGGTTATGGTGTAGGTGCTTACTGGACATTAAACCGCTTACTGATCCCATTTGGTCTTCACCATGTACTTAGTTCGATGCTTCGCTTTACTGAAGCAGGTGGTATCTATGTCATAGACGGTGTTCAATATATCGGCATTTTACCAGCGATGAATAAAATTCTATTCGATCTTGGTCCACAGCATGAAGCTTGGGGTCAGTATATGCCTACTTTGAGTGGATACCTTGCGTCTGGGCAAATGTTAACAACGTTGTTCCGAGTACCAGCTATTGGTCTAGCGATGTATCACACAGCATTCACAAAAAATAAGAAATTTGCTCGAGGGTTAATTTTAACCGTAGTATTAACAGCATTCTTGGGTAATGTTACTGAACCTCTCGAATTCTCATTCCTCTTCATTGCCCCAGTATTATTTGCGGTCTACGCTGTACTATGTGGCTTGTTATCGGTTCCATTGTACTTCCTAGATGTCTCTATTGGTTACATTCGCGGAACTATCTTCGACTTCGGTATCTTTGGTCTGATGTATGAACATACCCAGTGGATTTATCTAGTTGCTGTTGGTCTTGTAAACTTCGTTGTGTTTTACGGTGTATTCCGCTATGCCATCGTCAAATTCAACATTGCAACTCCAGGGCGTGAGAAAGATGTAGGTGATAATACTCTACTGCTCAATAAAGAGTATGACAAAGTGGCGGTTTTGGTTATTGATGGACTTGGTGGTAAAGAGAATATTGCTCGCGTTGAGAACTGTGTTACGCGCCTTCGTATCGACTTCAAAAATAAAGACTTATTAGATATTGAGAAGTTTAAAGCCGCGGGTGCAGCAGGAACATTCTTCCCATCAGGAAAACACGTCCATATAGTTTTCGGTCCACATGTTGAGTTTGTTCGAAACTCAATTGACGACAATATAAACGGCCTCACTCCTCATCTCAATACAGCGGAAGTACAGTAACATGAAAGCGTTATATGATTCGAAGAGTAAAACAATTGATGACAAAGGGTTGCGTTCTGAGCTATCGACAGAAGCAAAACTTCAGTCTTACTTGGATTTAGAAGGAGCACTAGCATTAGCTCAAGGTGAGCTTGGTGTTATACCTTTAGACGCCGCAAAAAACATAGCAGCGAACTGTAAGGCTGAGAATATTGATCTTTCTGAACTGGATAGAATAACTAGGGAGGTCGGACATGGCTTTGTACCGTTAATTAAACTGCTTGTGAAGGCTTGTGATGAGCATAGCGGAAAATATGTTCACTACGGAATTACGACTCAAAACATTCAGCAATCAGCACAACTTTTTCAATTGAGGAAGTTTCACGCTAAATTGCTTCTATCTGTTGAACAGTCAATCCGTAACTTAGGTACTCTTGCTCTAGAACATAAAGATACCGTAATGGCTGGTAGAACGCATGGCAAACATGCGTTACCCATCACTTACGGCTATAAAGTCGCTGTTTGGATTGAAGAGTTAATCTCCGCAGTAAAGCGATTAAAACAGTCTGAAGAACGTGTATTTTGCGTAATGATGGGAGGAGCTGTAGGTGCATTCCACGCGATGGGGACGATTGGGCGTGAAGTTCAAGAACATGTGGCAAAGCAGCTAGGTATGCACTCAATGAACATTCCCTCACGCAATAATCGAGTATATCGTGCTGAATACATTAACAACTTGGCTCTTTTAACTACTACTTTTCACAAAATAGCCGAAGAGGTCTATCAAACCTCTAGTGAAGAATTTGCAGAAGTGTCTGAAGCCTTTAAGGAAGGAACTATAGGTAGTAGTACCATGCCTCAAAAAGTCAATCCAAAACTAGCTAAAGGAATTATTGCGAATTCACAAAAGCTATACTCTGTATTGACATCAACAATGTATGTTGCACCGCGACCATTTGAAGCTGATAGCTCCGCTTACTTCGTCTATGACAACAATCTTCAAGAGGCTGCTGAGTTAACCGCGGAGGTATTAATTCGAGCTGAAGAGCTAACCCGCACGATAGCTGTGAACCCTAAACAAATGCGAAGAAATGTTATGATCAGTAACGGCTTAATTAACAGCGAAAAAGTCATGATGAAACTCGTAAGCTGTTTAGGTAAAGATCCTGCTCATGAACTTATCTACGAGCTAGCGATGGAGTCAACTCATAGTGGACGAGCATACGGCGACGTCTTGGCGAGCAATGAAACTATTTCTGCTCACTTCACCGAAGTAGAAATTGCGGATTTACTCAATCCAGAAATGTATGTTGGTCAATGCTCAAATGTCGCAAGTTATTGGGCAGATAAGGCACTATCATTTAGAGCGTAACCAGCACTTTTATTAGTTCTCTCCCCCTACTTTTGAACTAGGCAAACACGGCTCTTACTTTCAATTACAATGTTAGGGCTTTCGTTAGTATCGCGGTTTTCTTAAGAAAACCGCTTTTTTGTTTGCCCAGCAAAGCTGGCAAACCCGTCTTGTGAGTACACAAAGCTCGCAAGTTATCCCAGTGATCACCATTAACTAAGATCACCATTAACTAAGATCGACAACTAACTAACGATGCAGGTCTTAACTGAAACCCGCCATCAATGCGGTATAAAATACCCATCAGATAGAATTATTCATGCTTAAATAAGGTAATAAAATGCCACTGATAAAACTTGATAATGTCATTCAAAATTATGCATGGGGGAGCAAAGTTTCCATCAATAAACTGTTTGGTATTGCGAACCCTAACAGCGAACCACAAGCCGAAATGTGGATGGGTGCACACCCAAATGGCTGCTCAAAGGTCGCTCAATCAGGCCAGTGGCTCTCTGAACTTATCGCCAGTAATCCAACATTGATACTGGGTGAATATACCTATTCACGGTTTGGTGAGCTACCGTACTTATTTAAAGTACTCGCCGCTGCAACACCATTATCGATCCAAGTGCATCCAAACAAGCGTAAAGCAGCAATCGGGTTTGAGCGTGAGAATAAGCAAGGTATTGCCCTTAATGCCGCTCATCGTAACTATAAAGATCCTAACCATAAACCTGAACTTGTTTATGCACTGACCTTTTACAAAGCAATGAATGGATTTCGTCCTATTAAAGATATTATTGCGCTATTTGAAGAAGCTCACATCTCATCGCTGAGTGATGAAATTAACACACTAAAACAACAACCAGACAGTCAAGCATTGAAGGTATTCTTTAGCGCTATTATGTCTCTTGATGGTGAGCGTAAAAAAGCCGCTCTCGAAGAACTGGATACGGCCTACTCTCGGCCAGCAAAAACAGCTATGGGCCGTGAGGCAATGCAATACAGTCAAGATTTTAAGCAACATTATCCTGGTGATATTGGTCTGCTGGCACCATTAATGTTAAACACTGTCGAGCTCGCACCTGGTGAGGCAATGTTCTTATTCGCAGAAACCCCACATGCTTATGTGCAAGGTACCGGACTGGAGATCATGGCCAACTCCGATAATGTACTACGTGCAGGTTTAACACCAAAGTATATTGATGTGCCTGAGCTCATCGACAACACTCTTTTTGAGCCTATTCAACCACAAGATATCAAGTTAGAACCGGTGTTTAAGGATAGAAAGCAATCCTACCCTATCCCCGTCGACGACTTTGGCTTTGATATTCTACCGGTATTGGATCAATCGGAGCTGCAATACATTCGTGGTGCAGAGATCATATTCTGTATTGAAGGGAAAGTATCAGTAAGCTCAGCAGGGCAGCAAGTTACCTTAACCCCTGGTGAATCCGCATTTATCAGCTGCGATTCTGGCAGTTACCGCTACCAAGGTCATGGCAGACTCGCGAGAGCGTATAACTAAATAAAATGACATTTCAATGAAATAACTAAAAGCCATAGTGCATCGCAATCACAGCAAATAAGTCCAGAATTTAGTCAAATTAGCCAGTTTTTTACAGAACTGGCTTGCTAAGGTAGTACGCTAGGTTCTGTCGCAAACTTTGAGTCATTAAGTTAAGATTTGTTTCATTTCTATTCATGAGACTGATTCTTAATGTTTAAAGGCTGCCACTTCCCCTCTGAAGTTATTCTCGAAACCGTACGTTATTATCTC
>NZ_JAKJSY010000130.1:0-5856 GCF_050337445.1 Vibrio minamisatsumaniensis
AGCCAATATTGCTCAAAAGACTACCGAGATTTAATCGCAGCTCATAATCTAAAACAAAGCATGAGTAGGAAGGGGAATTGTTGGGATAACGCCTGTGTTGAAAGCTTTTTCCACTCAATGAAAGTAGAAGCCGTCCAATACGAGCCGATAATGACCCGAGAAGAGATGCGCCAAGCGCTTTTTGAATACATTGAAGTTGATTATAATCGAACAAGAAGGCACAGTGCTCTTGGGTATCTAAGCCCAGTTAACTTTGAAAAACAATATGTCGCTTAATGCGGTGTCCAGTCTAACTGGAGCAGATCACAATAATAATTTGCAGTCTAGCCATGATCCTTCATCCCAAAAGGCTTACCGACTCGAATGAATTACCAAGCCATTGACAAACTCACCTGATTAAAGGCGATGTAGTTCAACCATTATATGCTCACCATCACGATGTAACTGAATCCAAGGCGAGGGTGAACTTGGAACATTCCAGAGGCTCACGTGTTCCGATGAATGGTGTGGCGCGTTGATAAATTCGACCAACTGCTTATCCACCCTATCCAAACCAACCCCTTCATTTCGAGCTTGTTCGAGTTGAGCAGTAACATCGAATGCATCTTCACCAATACGAATTGAGCTTAAAGCAAAGCCATCTTGACGAAGGTATGCCTGAAGCTTTGTGTAACTTAAGCTCGAATATGGCAAGTTAAAGCGAACCACCTCGACGCTTGAGCTTGCCAACTCCAGCTCAACATAAACATCCAAATCGTAATATTGGGTTAAGTCACTGCACAACAGAGAGCCCTCACTCTCGCCACAATCCATTAGGTCACTATCGTTAATATAGTGTTGAGTACTCGGTTGAGTGGGACTGCTATTGAAAACCGTTCTCAACCACCAGCTTTCGGTTGCTTGCACGGAAAACGAAATAGCATTCAGAGACAATAACAAAGGTGGGATTAAGACAAGAAGAGCTCTCATTAATTGTGCTTACCTCATGTGATACGAAGCGTCTATTATACTTGACCAATCCAAGAACAACTGTTCGAACTGCCTATTTTAGGAGAAATAAACGGTTGATTAAGCGATATTCTTGTCGCGTAGTATCAACAGCAGTGCTGACACACCGTCATATGCAATATCACACAATACATTCGATTAATATGTCATAATGTTGAAATTACGGGTTAATTTTCAAGGAATGTCATGACGGCAACGAACTATCTCAACCAATTGAATCAAAAGTATCTTGCGACTCATAAAGCAAAAGAGGACTTCTTTTGGGATACATATATGGGCATCAGTGACGACCACGCGGGTTCGACACTTGCGCAAACTCAGTGGACGGAATTTCTTAGCTCGGCTGAACAAATTGCTGCCATTGAAACGCAACTTGCGGCTATCGATGACATTCAAGATCCCCAACAAAAAGAGACTACACTAACCGGCTTAAATGGTTGGTTAGCGACCTTTAGAGCTCACGCTATTGAGTCGGAACAGTCACAGAAGCTTAAAGCCGAACTCATAAAGTTTGAGGCAGAACTGTTTGAGAAAAAACAGAATCATGTGATGACTTACATCAATGAAACCGGGGAAGAAATAGAAGGATCGCTTCCCGTATTAGGCTCAGCAATTAGAAGTAATAGTGATGAAAAAGTGAGGCTTTCAGCACACCAAGCACTATTAGATCTAGAACAATGGTTGTTAGTCAATGGCTTTATTGAGCTGATCAAAAAACGTAACCAATTTGCTCAATCTCTGGGTTTTAAAACCTTCTTTGATTACTCGGTGGTTAAAACCGAACAGATGACGACTGAGCAGCTGTTTACGATTCTTGACGACTTCGAAACCCGTACGCGCGCTAACCATCAAAAAAGTCTCAATACGTTAGCTGAACAAAAAGGTCAGAGCGCGCTCGAGGCTCATAACTTTACCTACTCTTTTGCAGGGAACGTTATGAATGAACTCGACCCTTATGTGCCATTTTCAAAGTCACTGAGACGCTGGATTGAATCTTTTGGACGCCTCAACATTGACTACTCTCAAGCAACACTCAAGCTCGACCTGCTCGATAGAAAAGGAAAATATCCAAACGGCTTCTGCCATGGTCCTATCCCTTCTTTCTACGATCAAGGTACTTGGGTAGCCGCTCAAGTGAACTTCACCAGTAACGCTAAGCCCGATCAAGTTGGCAGCGGTTATGATGGTATCAACACATTATTTCATGAGGGTGGTCACGCGGCACATTTTTCCAACGTTAAAATGAACGCACCCTGCTTCTCTCAAGAGTTTGCCCCAACCTCGATGGCCTATGCGGAAACCCAATCCATGTTCTGCGACAGCTTGTTAAATGACGCCGATTGGCTGAAACAATACGCGCTCAATGCCGATGAGCAGCCCGTGCCTGATGAGCTGATCAAAGCAATCATCGATAACAAACAACCCTTCAGAGCCTATCAAGAACGCAGCATTTTAGTGGTTCCGTATTTCGAGCGAGCACTTTACGAATTGGCGGATGAAGATCTGACACCTGAAAAGATCACTGCGCTTGCTCGCAATTGTGAGAAAACGATTCTTGGGTTGGCTTGTAGCCCCCGCCCATTAATGGCAATACCACACCTAATGTCCGATGAAGCGTCTTGTGCATACCAAGGTTACCTGCTGGCTCATATGGCGGTGTATCAAACTCGTGCGTATTTCACCGATAAGTTTGGCTATTTAACTGATAACCCAGAGATCGGCCCTTTATTGGCGAAGCACTATTGGCACAAAGGCAATAGTGTCAACCATAATGGAACCATCGAAAGCCTGACTGGAGAAGGGTTTAATGCCAAATACCTCGCTGACGAATGCAACCTGTCACCAGAAGAAGCTTGGGCAATAGAAGAACAAAAAATCAAACAGCTTTCGTTAAGAGAACGTGCTCCCGTCGCGGATTTGAATGCGAAGATATCGATCGTTGATGGGGCTACCGAGTTGACGAATAATGACAAATCAAATCATCAGATGTGTGATGAGTTTGAGAAATTCATTGTTGGGCAATACGGTCGATAGATTGAGTTTTAATGCTAATGAAAAAGGCAAAAATGAGTAGTGACATAACTCATTTTTGCCCCAAACCTTCACAGAAGCCGTAAACGGAACATCTGAGCAGTACACCAATAGACCAAGTTAATCTAATCCGTGCTTTGTTCTCTTATACGGAATTTTTTCGTAATTCGCCCCCACAACTATATGCCGATTCACATAACAGGTTGATACCAGTTGAGTTTCATAATAAATGGCAGCAACATAGACGAAATGCAAAGACGGAAAAAGCCCGTCTACAAAGCGTTAGGTTTCTTTGAGCCGCCCCGTTGAGGGTAGCTCATTAAAAATTAGACTGTTGCAGCGAGGTGATGTTCGAGCCTATCCAAGACTTTAGCATCCTCTAATAGGTCAAATTTTCGAGCGAAAAGGTTAGGGCTCGAAATTAAGTTAGAAATATCGGCCATTGTAAACGTCCTCGGTCTAAGCTTTATATCTCCATCTGGTACCCAATCGATAAGTCGCAAGTCATCTTGAATTATTTCACCATGACAATCGTTATTCATCATAACTGTTTGGAAAAATCCTTCATCAGCAATAAATGTATTTTTATAAAATTCTTTATAGGGCTGAGATGCATCCGTGTTACAAACAAAATCACAGAACTTTCGTGACACAATCATCCATTGGGTGCCAATAAATGGTGTTATCCCTGGCATGAATTTCCTGGCTATTTCAGGTCGATAAATATGCTCTTTATATTCAAAACATATATTTTGTATGCGATTCATCGTTTCAGGTCTAGCTGCATTTTGGTCTAGTGCTCGAATAAATTCTTTGTCTTTATTATTTGACAAAAACTCATGAATATATGGCTGAGTTTTCAATGGAAAATCTTGTCCACTTAGGTTTATAAAATGTGTCCAGCTTTTGTTCATGTTTAATAACTTAGCCATACCACGAAGTTCAATATTAACTAAGCTATACCCACCCCATAGCGCATTTTCTGATTCAAGAATTTCAGCATTTTGGTAATCATTTAGAAACAAAGTTATTTCATCTAAAATTTCTTTTCCAGAAGATTTGTCAACATGGATAACGTAATGATTATTTGGGTGGTATATGGCATGAAAGAGCCGTTTAAATTGATCTGGATAGCGGTGAACGAGAATAAGATAAGCAATCATTAGATCATTCCTTGAGAAATCTGGAATATTTATTTTCACGCTCCAGTTATCTCAGTTAGGGAATGTATGTTCTGAGTGGTAAGGCGTGTTCTTATCCATAGACTATATGGGGGCTCTTTCTTGATTAATCAATAGCAATAAAATATAAACCTAACAAACGCTTCAAGAGGGACAGCCAACGCGTGCCATTTTTACCATGCGTTGGTTTTTGTGGTTACGATGTTATGCGGAAAGTGAGTCGTAGCGTTGGCTGCCCCTTAAGCGGGCGTTAAGACTCGCTGTGATTTTTTGGCTATGTAGTTTGGTAATAGGCCACTTCAAGTTTGTCGCGCTTTGAAACTTAGGCGGTTATGTGGCTTAAACCATGTACGCTGCAAAAGCCAGTTTGGGCGTAATCCAACGTTTTGTGGCAACCGTTTTGAAGCGTAATTCTCGAACCGATGGTTTCTGTCTGCTCACAAACTCTCATCGTACACGTTGAGTGTGATTTTCCCGCAGTTCATTATTGAACGTGTGAGTTTTGTGGGCGGCTTTAATCTCTGTGCATATCGGGTTTTGTGGCTCACCGCTTCGTGGTTTTTCGTTTGAAATTGGTGTAATCGTTTAGCGGTGTTTTCAATATTGATCTGCACCAGATATACTGGACACTCACGTAAGAGGCTTTTACCATACTTTAAATAATTTATGCTTTGCTAAATTAGCACTTTCGCTAAAACAGTTTTGTCCAAAAATTAGTCAGCATGGATTTTTCGATAGGTTTAAGTTTAATCATTGCAACAATGATTGGTTGTCGACGGCAAGCTAAAATTGAATTTTTCGTTGATTTGGTATGAGCTTTGGTTGAATCCAAAAGATGTTAATTCGTGCTATTTGTCGCTCTGAAAGTGTCACAAACTTACTAGGAAGTCTGAAAACAATTGCCTTGATCAAGTGCCCGAAACCTTTGCTATGAGCGTCTGAGGCGTTCTGAGTGCTGTTTCTGACAACAAACTCGTGAATTTTACATAATAGGAATAATGACCACCGATTTTTGTAGGCTTGATGAGGTTTATCGCTTAACTGAATGCCTAGTTTGATTGGTGTATATCATAATTTCCAACCGACAAGTACCACAATACTTGGTAAGCTTGATATGCAACATTTGCATTACGTCAATAGTAAGAAATGATCGATAGATCAGGGGGCTACGGTTTTTTGTAAGATGCTCTAGCGTTCAGATTTAGAGGTTGATCTTAAAAGAGTCAAAGAATGAATAGCTTTATCCTCCGTTCAGTCTGTAGCCTAACAATTTAATAAATTTAGAGAATTTAATAGTGAAATTATTTAAAGCGGCACTTAAACCTAGCAAGATAATATCTGCATTACTTCTTTGTGGGTTTGTGTCTGCTACAGCTGGGTGTAAAAGCCTTGGCACTTATGTTGACAATGCTACATCAGAAGTTTTGATCCGCACCAGAAGTTTTGGACACCGAGTTAAGTGAGTACAATCACTAACGAGGTGAACAATGACAACTAAGAAAACACGAATCAAACATGCTCCTGAATTTAAAGCCGAAGCGCTTAAGTTAGCAGAGAAAGTCGGTGTCTCTGCTGCCGCACGACAGCTTTCGCTATATGAATCTCAAATTTATGGGTGGCGTAAAGCCGTCAAAAA
>NZ_JAKJSY010000131.1:0-5812 GCF_050337445.1 Vibrio minamisatsumaniensis
ACAATTATTGCTATCCATATAATTACCTAGAATTTCAATAAATATGTGAAATACTTCACGGATAACTTTGTAAGCTTTGCTAAGTTTGTACTTAAAGCGAGAGTCAAGTTTGCTCCACGCTTCAATAATTTGACTTAATCCAATAAGCATGCGAGACAACAATGAAAAAAGTAGAAGCAGACCAGTTAAGTTATAAAGGCTTATCGATGGATACTTCAAATTACAATCAATCGCTAACGACTAAATTATACGTCATCGCGGGCGTGCTGTTTGCCACATACGGGAGTCGGGTATGCCCTATGCTCGAGAGCTTAACAGCGTTAGAGACTTTCACACAAGTCAGTATTGTATTTGTCTTATTATGGCTCACACGTCGTTATCTATTGGTGCAACATGCCTTAGTCGAGCAAGGTCGATTCGCGCAACTCGATACCTTGCTATTTTTTGCTGCAAGTGTTCCTTTCGCTCTCTACTATAACTTAAGCTACGAATTCACCATCGTTAGTAATATGAAGGTGCTGTTTGGTATGAGCCTATTCGGCTTCTTTACCGGAGCCATTCTCCAATTGAACGCCAAACTCAGACAAATGGATAGAATGGAAATGACGGGACAATTTGACTTCCAACTGTCTGGTGAAAGAAGTTCGTTGGTTAAGCAAATGATTAGTTTAGTCGTCATACTTTTGGTAACACTGACGACAATGTTGACGATGATTGCCGTAAAAGACACCTTTTGGCTAGAGCACAACCCTGATCGCTTCTTAGATGGCACAGGCAAGATGAGCGTGATCAAAGAGCTTATTTATTTGGCAATAGTGCTGGGTGGATATGCAATAACCATCATGACGCTTTGGAGCCAGCTGATTAAGCGTATTCTCCTAAGTCAAGAGCACGCATTAAGTAAAGTCACCAATGGCGAGCAAGGGGTTCGCTTACCTATTTTCTTCTACAACGAGCTTGGTTCAATGGCATCTATGACCAACACCATGCTTGATAACCTTGAAATTACGCAAAACGAAGTCAAAACCACACGTGACGTTGCAATTGTAAGCTTATGTGCCCTTGCTGAGTCTCGAGACAATGAAACAGGCGCACATATTTTAAGAACTCAAGAATACGTAAAGGTACTCGCAGAAGAGCTCAGCAAGTCAAAAACACACTCAAGCTTATTAACACCAAACTACATCGAGCTGCTCTACAAATCTGCGCCTTTGCACGATGTAGGCAAAGTGGGAATTCCTGATCACATTTTATTGAAGCCGGGCAAATTGACGGACGAAGAGTTTGAAATAATGAAAAGTCACCCTGCGATTGGTGCTGAAGCGTTGTCTATTGCTGAAAAGCAGTTAGGGAGTAGCTCTTTCTTAAGCGTCGCAAAAGAGATATCTCTGACTCACCATGAGAAATGGAATGGTAGCGGTTATCCTAATCAGTTGTCTGGTGAAGATATTCCTCTGTCCGGCCGCTTGATGGCACTTGCCGACGTATACGACGCCTTGATCTCTAAACGAGTCTATAAAGAAGCCTTTAGCCATGAGAAAGCGCGAGCCATCATCTTAGAAGGAAAAGGACACCATTTTGACCCAACCGTCGTCGACGCGTTCTTAGCTGTTGAAGAAAAGTTTGTTTCGATTGCGGCAACTTATCAAGATGGGTAATAGACTAAAAGTGGCGATCGCGTTAGGCGCACAGTTACAAGATTAAACACGGTGTCAGTGTGTACCCTCTCGACACATTCTGCGTCTGTCAATGTTATAACTTACATCAACAACAATTATTGCTATCCATATAATTACCTAGAATTTCAATAAATATGTGAAATACTTCACGGATAACTTTGTAAGCTTTGCTAAGTTTGTACTTAAAGCGAGAGTCAAGTTTGCTCCACGCTTCAATAATTTGACGTAATCCCAAAACATGTGAGACAACAATGAAAAAAGTAGAAGCAGACCAGTTAAGTTATAAAGGAGAGTCAAACGGTGTTCACAGTTGGACAACACCGAGTGGCCAGCCATATTACTGGCACCCAGATTGGCTCCACATTGCTGAAGATGCGACAGGCTCACATCCAAAGCAAAAACTCGATGTCGATCAAGATCAGGCACCAACAGAAAAACACGCGGTGTCTGCTATTCTGAAACACATTAACCAGTGGGCCGTTGACAAACTAGCCTCACACCCTGAAATTGAAACAGGCTCGATTGAAGCTGAAATCAATCTAAAAAAGTAGCGGGGTAAAGCAGACAGTGAACTGAATCACTCGCGATTCTGCCCCAGAACATAGACTGAATAGCCTCGACCCTCGACCGTGGCTATTCAAGTATCGTCATAAAATACTGCAATACCCCCTGCCCCAACCTAGCGAACAGACCTCTAAAACAAACCCGTTTTATGCACGACGTAGGCAAGGCAAGGTGGGCAATAGACCAAAAGTGGCGCTTCTAGCGCCACTTTTATTTAATAATCTATAGAGCTATTGTTCTAATCACTGTTTCGCCATTAAGGTCTAACGTCAATTTAATAACATCACCCGCTTGAAGTGGAATACCCAAGTAAGCGACATAAGAAAACTTCACTGAAGTTTGCAGAGATGAATAAATCCCAGCAATATTTATCGCATCAGTCAACTCAAAGAACGCACCGCCGGTTTCTTCAGCAATAACTGACAAATCGGCAATATTCGCACCACTACCAACCGAAATAGCATTCACAGGAATCGAGTTTTGTAATGCCGCAGCAACAACGCCATCACGGTCCGTAAATGAACTGTTTCCATCAGTCATTACGAATATGCGTTTGAGCGTATTGCTTCTGGCTGAAGCTAATGCAACAGAATCATTAATAGCGCCCTCTAATTGCGTACCACCACTCCACCTATAGTTCTCATTTAGAGAAGATACAGGATCAGTACGATCGGCGTGTTTTTCATCGTACCGACTAAAATCATTCCATAGTGACGAGAACGCGTTATACATATCTACAGAAAAATGTAAGTTCGCTTTACTCGTAACGAAGCCAGAATCGGAGTAATTATAGGTAACATTGGTACTGTCACTGTCAGTCATTGAGTAGTTTGCCAAAAGTGTGTTATCAATCAACTCTACGTTGTGATCAAAAGGTACAACGGCAACCTCGTCTGCGTCTGCTTTTTCAGTGATAAATTGATGTGCTGCCGATGCTGTTAACTGAAGTAACGTTACAGGATTACCATCCCCATCAATAATTGCGACCGGTGGATCAACGCTTTCATCAAATTCATTGGCAAACATAGAACCACTCGCATCCAATGCGAGAACATTTGAAGTGGACACAGCAAGTTGTTCAGAAGTGTTTAACGATAAAAAATTAGCCGGTAAACCATTAATTTCTAACAAGAAAGAATCTTTAGACAACTGAATGACCGCATTATTGGTTACAGAGTCTGTGATGGAGAAAATAAACTCACTGCCTCCAGCCTTTTGCATCGCACTGATGACATAAGTTGCATTGGAAGGAATAGTCGAAGCTACAACACTTGTATTTGGAGTCGTCCCTGATTGCTGGAAGTTTGCGGCATTCGCTTTCAGCGCCTTATAACCATCGGCTGTCGCTGCAATGACATACCCTTCGGTGTCAGCGCTATCAACAGGAACTTCGATGACAAAAGACCCACAGCGATCTGTTGTCGTTGTATCACCAACCTGACCACTAACAGAATCTTCAATAGCAACGATCGCACTCGACATTGGTCGGTAACCAGCCGGTACATTAGGGCATTCAGCACTGTAACTTGATATGTTTAGCTTTCTGTTAAGGGCCCTTGCACTTCTAATCTCTGTAGATTCAGGCACAAGTAACGTACCCGCAAAAGTGGTGGTGTCAACCGTGGTGTCATCGGTACTTGATGACTCCGTTGATATCGTCTCGTCATCACTCCAACACCCTACGATCAGTGCTGTTGATACCAGTAATGTCCCTATCCTCAATTTAAAGTTCATCCTCTACTCCTTGATTAATATACTCATAGCCAAATTCATTGCTTGTGCATTCTTCAGTTAAGTACAATTTGGTCAGAAAACCATTTCGGAACCCACATCACATGATTGACCATGCCATATATAACCAGTTGCATATCATTTTTGTGACTCACTTAACATTACATACTCAACAAATTTGCGTTGTCATTCCAAGGCCCCTAGACAACGAAACTTAAATTTTTTTCTCTTTCAGCCATCCACTCAGAAATATCTGTCATTTATCTAAATTTACTCTCCATTTACAGTTGTACCGAGCCACGTTGAAAGGTATAAAAGAGGGAATTCAATATTCCCCTCACAATTGACATGGATGAAAATTATGTTTGAAAAAGTGTTAGCGGCTCCCGCCGATCCTATCCTCGGCCTTACTGAAGAGTTTAAAAATGACTCTCGCTCAGAGAAGATCAACCTTGGTGTTGGCATCTATAAAAATGAAGATGGCCAAACACCTATACTTAAAACAGTAAAGAAAGCAGAAGCTGCACTTCTTGAAAACGAAAAAACCAAATCTTACCTAACCATTGAAGGTACCGCTGAATACGCTCTAGCGGTTCAGAAACTTCTTTTCGGTTCAGACGCAGAGATCGTTACGTCTCAACGCGCAAAAACAGCACAAGCGCCAGGTGGTACAGGAGCACTTCGCGTAGCGGGTGAATTCATCAAACGTCAACTGGGCGACGTAAAAATCTGGATCAGTAATCCAACTTGGGCTAACCACAATGGCGTTTTCGCTGCGGCGGGCATCGAAACGGCTCAATACAGCTACTACAACGCTGAAACCAAAGACAAAGACTTCGCAGGTATGGTGGCTGACCTAGAGAAAGCTTCTGAAGGCGATATCGTGCTACTTCACGGCTGCTGCCACAACCCAACAGGTATCGACCCAACTGCCGATGAATGGGAAGTGTTAGCTAAGTTGGTTGCTGAGAAAAAACTGCTTCCTCTATTCGATTTTGCTTACCAAGGTTTTGCAAAAGGCGTTGAAGAAGACGCAGCTGGCTTGCGCGTTTTTGCTCAGTACAACAAAGAGATCCTTGTTGCTAGCTCATTCTCTAAGAACTTTGGCTTGTACAACGAGCGTGTGGGTGCATTCACTCTGGTTGCAGAATCTGCAGACATAGCAACGACAGCATTCTCTCAAGTTAAGAGCATCATCCGCTCTATCTACTCTAACCCACCAGCGCACGGCAGTGCTGTCGTAACTCACATCCTTGGTGATGCGGATCTACGTGCTGAATGGGAAGCTGAAGTCGCAGAAATGCGCGACCGTATCCAAGAGATGCGAGAACTGTTCGTAACAACACTGAAATCAGAAGGTGTTGATGCAGACTTCACCTTCATCGAACGTCAAAACGGCATGTTCTCTTTCTCTGGCCTTAGCAAAGAGCAAGTCACTCGTCTGAAAGACGAATTCGCAATCTACATTGTTGGTTCTGGCCGCATCAGTGTTGCTGGAATGACTAAGTCAAACATGGGTCCTCTATGTAAAGGTATCGCAGCGGTTCTTTAATCATAAAGCGCAGCCTGTACTTGCAGACCGATAGAAATACAAAAGCCAGCGACTTTGAAGTGACCCCATAAAGTTGGACATTTCTGTTAAGCGGCTTTCAAGGCCTGAGTTCGATATTCTATCGGAGTCAGGCCTTTTAGTTTCACTTTTATACGTTTGGTATTGTAGTACTCGATGTATTCTTTAATTTTCTCTATCAGTGCATCTGCATCTTCAAAGCTTTGGTTGTGATACATCTCTGTTTTGAGTAAAGCAAAAAAGTTTTCAGCAACCGCATTATCCAAGC